>NZ_JBFUPN010000009.1:0-251201 GCF_041355315.1 Mucilaginibacter sp. RCC_168 | reverse complement strand
CTAAACTTACTCCTTCTTTATTAACATTTTGTTGATAACACCACGCATTTTTATCCTTTCTTATGCGTCAGCCCTGAGCATTATACCCTAAAATAAAGCGATGGCAAATTAATTATTACTTTTGGGGTTATAATATGCAGGGATTAATCACCAAATCAACCGGAAGCTGGTACCAGGTACAAACCCCCGATGGGCAACGTATAGACTGCCGCATTAAGGGTAAGTTCAGGATGAACGGTATTACCACCACCAACCCGGTGGCTGTTGGAGATGTGGTTGATTTTGAAATGGAGCCCAATAGCGAAAACGGGGTGATCACCAACCTGCAACAGCGCAAAAATTATATTATTCGCAAAGCCATCAACCTGAGTAAGCAGGCGCAGATCATTGCCGCCAATCTTGACCAGGCCCTGCTGGTGGTTACCCTGGCATCGCCCCGTACCTCACTGGGCTTTATTGATCGTTTCCTGGTGACTGCCGAAGCCTATGACATACCAGCCAGATTGATATTTAATAAGCTCGACCTGTTTAGCGACGAGGGTCTGGAAATACTGGCCGATTATAAAGCTATATACGAAAATATCGGCTACCCCTGCTTTGAGGTATCTGCATTGGATGGTACCAACATCGACCAGGTACAGGAGCTATTGAAAGATAAGGTGACCCTGTTCTCCGGCCATTCGGGTGTGGGCAAATCAAGCCTCATTAACAGCCTGTTGCCCAGTCTTGGCCTGCGTACACACATGGTATCTGAATGGAGCGACAAGGGCATGCACACTACTACCTTTGCCGAAATGTTTGAGCTGCCGCAAGGTGGTTTTATCATCGATACCCCCGGCATTCGTGAGTTAGGCGTTATCGATATCGAAAAACAGGAACTAAGCCACTTTTTCCCCGAAATGCGTGAGCGAATGAACCAGTGCCGTTTCAACAATTGCCGACACATTAACGAACCCGGCTGCGCCGTACTGGAAGCCCTGGAAAACGGCGAGATCGAACTATCGCGCTACGAAAGCTACCTGAGCATTTATCATGGTAATGATACAAGAGCTTAGTTTTTAATATTTATTCAGACCACTGAAAATAGATTACCTATCTTTAATTCGAGTTTTGTAATCTGTATGAGTAAAAACCTAAGCACCCTAATCTTATTTCCTTTTCTTTTTATACATTGGGTCTCTGCGCAACCTTTTATTGCTGATAAAAGTGGCTATGTTACAGACCCTAAATTTCACGCTTTTATAAAAGCCAAAGGATATGACCTTGTGGGGACTTATAAAATAGTACAGGAAAAACCGCTTATGACGTATGCTAAAGTACTTAAAAATGGACGTTGGCTTTTTATGGACACTAATGGGAAAATCATTGTAAATCCACCAAAAGAGAAGAGTACCTATGAGGTAAAAGGAGATCCTGGTGTTTCCGGCGACTTCGATTTTCGCAAGTATGTACATCCTTCTAATGTAAATCTAAAAATCACTCAAAATGGTGATAAATTTGGTCTTACAAATACCTCATCCAATCAAGCTATTATACCTGCTATTTATGACCGTATCATACTTTCAAACTTCAAGTTTGCTATGGTTCAAAAAAATGGCAAATGGGGCATAGTGTCAAAAAGCGGCGTTTTGGTTATACCTCCACGATATGATGACGTAGAATCATTAGGCGTTAATATGGCCGGTACCAAAGTGATAACAGCGGATGCTGTAATTGTGAATCTTAATGGTAAATGGGGACTCTTATCTGATGAAGGAGAAGAAATTGTTAGTCCACAATTTGATAAAATAAAAAGCTCATGGACTATTAATTCATTACTCACAATGTTACTCGATAACAAATGGGGACTAATGAATAAAAAAGGGAAAGTGCTAATAAAACCAGTTTATCGTCAGATACAGAGTTTTGATGAGGAGGGATTGGCAAAAGTGGCTATGGGTGATAATAAATTGGAAACCTATGGCTTGATAGATAGTCTTGGAAATGAGTTAGTAAAACCTATTTACACACAGATAACCGTTCTCAATAAAAATCTTATTGCTAAAAGCCTGGGAAAATCTCCCAATACAACGATTGAGTTAGTGGATTCAAAAAACAGATCGATTACAAAGGCCGTCTATTCCTTTATTGGAGATTTTAGGAATAATCTTGCTTTAGTTTGCGTGACAAAAGGTGGAGATCAAAAACGGGGATATATTGATAATACAGGCAAAGAAGTTATTAAACCTATTTTTGACGAGATTGAAAACTATTATGGACTTGATAGCTATAAGATAAAGCTTGATGGAAAATACGGCATCATTAACAATAAACAACAGTTCCTGGTGAAACCTATTTATGACGAATTATCAGAATATGATTCTGTCCAGGGGACTTCAATGGTAAAACTTTGTGAGAAATACGGCATAATTAATAATAATCAGCAATACTTGATCAAGCCTACTTATGATTATATGGAGTGTATCGCAAAAAATATTTATGTAGTTAAAAAGGACAATAAATACGGCATAATCAATTTCATGGGTAAAGTGATACTACCCGTAAAATATGAGCACGTTTTGCGCAACTACGATGATGGCCTTATACAAACCTATCTAAATAACAAACCATGCACAATTGACCTTTATGGAAATGAACATTTCAATTAATGAATATCCATTTTCATCTTTCACTTTTCACCCTGTTATTTTCTATTAGTCTTCAAAAAATCTCTCAAATAACTACAATCATTTACCGCCAACCTATAATAAGCTGTTTTGCCATAACTTTTTTGTAGTTCGGCAAAATATGGATTACGCCGTACAGCCTGATCATAACTCTTTTCAGCGTTTTGGAGCTTAGTATAGTTGTAATCCGGAAAATCAGAATAGGATGGCATCTTGATCTGTTTTTGACGGCATTTGGCGGCCATAAAGGTACATTTTGCTTTAAATTCCGCATTGGTGCTTAACTGCCTGGCTTGTAAAAACAGCTTTTCGGCATTGCTGGTTTTTATATAGTCGGTGTCATAATAATACAACGATTTGCGGCCATAGTCTGTCGACGACCAGTCATAGCTGATCAGATACCAGGCGTTACCATAGGTTGAGGTATTGTATATGGCAGTAGCCATATTAAAGTAACTGGCCGCGGCATTTTTAGGATTAGCCTTAATTTGCTTTTGGTAAGCCACCATGGCTTGCGCAAACTGTCGCTTATTATATCCTTTGCCATTTTTATTTAACAACAGTTTTGGATAATCAGGCATTTGGCTAATAAACGGATCAGCTCCGGTTGCTTTTTCATCGTAAAAATTGGTCGGGAATTTATTCAGTTCTTTTTCATTAACCCGGTTCAGCGCTGTAGCCGCTTCGGGATATTTATGCTCGCGCAGATATGCCGTACCCAGTAACTCATACAGGTCATCATTACGGTAACGACCCAATTTTTGTGTTAAAAAATGCAGGTAAGGATTTGCGGGAGGCGTTTTTTTCCAGGCAATTATTTTATTTAATGCCGATGAATGCAGATAGTTTTGCCAATAGTTGATTGTCTGACTGCTGGCCATAGTAACTTTATTTCCGCTTGCATCACCCTGTAACATAGCGATGGCTGCTTTACTGGTATCGCCTTGTTTTAAATAAATAGGCGCCATAATGGCCTGGTAAAAATTGCGGGCCGTTATTGCAAATGGCGACAGACCATAATAGCCTAAATTATACGAGGTATTGCTTGTGATTTCATGTGCCACCTTCTCATCGAGCCATTTTAATGATGGCAACAGAGTGGCCTCATTTACCTCGTTGTATTGTTGTATTCCTTGTGCGGTTAACAATAACTGTATAATCTGTTTTTGATCGTTAAACTTTGAACTTAGCTTTTCGCCGTTTAATGCTGCCAGATACTCAAGTCCGGCTTTGGTATCTTTTTGCATCCATGCTAAATAAGCCTGTGCAAGATTGCCTAAGTTATATTCCGGATATTTTTTCTCGGCCGATAATTTTTGGCAAAAGCTTTTCAATTGCTTAATGTGGGCTATAGCTTTGTTCCTGCTGCTGTCTGGCAGGTTGCCATAATAGCTTGATACTGTTTGGTCAGGAATTAACGTTGCGCTTAAATATTGTTCCTCCAGCTTATTAATCTCACGGATAAGCAGCACACCTACCATATCCGAAGATGACTCATACTCATAAACCTCTTTTAGTGGGTTTATATTAAGTGCAGGGTCATTGAAACCATCAATAGCATGAATAACGGCCTTCTCATTTTTATTGGCAGCCAATGCCAAAACATTTTCTGTTTTAGCATTGATATAATTGAAATTACGATAAGCCTGAACCCGCCTTTCGGGATATGCGGCAAATATTTTTGAAAACAGGTAGGCCGATTTTACCGTATCGCCCAGCCACCGTGACTCACCCGCCTTTAAAGCCAATGCCCACCCTTTTACATGGCTGTCGGTTTTGTAATTAACCAGGTATTTATCGTATACGTCAGCCGCTTCCTTATAATATTTTCCATAATGCAACAGGCGCTGTGCCTGGTATAAATATCTCAGCTTAATAAATTTATCCTTTTCGGTATTGGCATTTGATAAAGCCTCTTCGCCGGCCTTTTTCAAAGCGTCTGTATCCATTTCTTTTGGATTCCAGTATTCAGATTTGACGTTTGCGATAGGTTCAACGCCCTTAGCGAACTGATAATAACTTAATGCACTTTTATTTGAAGCAAGGGATTGCAGGAAGCTATTATTTTTTAAACTATCGGGCAGCGCACCTTTTCCATCTAAATAGCCGTTATATAGCACAGTATCAGCGTTGCCTTTTAATTGATACATCGCTTTTTCAACATCTTCGGCCTTTACCGCGTGGCCTAAATATGCTGCCCACTCCCTTGAGTTGAGGGTAGCCTCGCTTACCTGTTCTTCATCGTCATATAAAAAGCTGTAGGAGGTAAAATAAAAGGGCCTATATTCCTGCGTACGTTGTATGTCATTATGAAAAAAAGAAACATAATAATCATAAGGATCTCCCTCGCCGCCGCAGGCAACATTGATAGCAATTTCGGCAAAAAAGAAAATGATCAAACTAACGGAACAAATGAGCAGTTTTTTCGAGGTTGTCATAGGTGTAGGTTTTTATAGTAGCTTCGTCAAGGTGAAAATAAATAACGTTTACCGTATCTGCCTTTAAAAGCGGCGATAAATAACCGACAGTAGCCTGCAAATTTCCGGCTGATACATTTTCCCAGCGCAGCTCGTCGTTGGTTTTTAAACCGTAATCGGGCAAATTGGTTTTAGCCCGGTAAATGTTATTTTTTATAAATATAAATTGATTTTTATTATTCAGATCCTCTGCCGAGATCCTTTTGGCAATACCGATATATTCCTTATTCCGGAAAGCCACCGCCCAGCTAAACAGCGGTAAACCTATGTCAACCGGCATGGGGTAGGCGGTCACATTGTCGCCCAGGTATTTTTTCAGTTCGCTTATTTCCAGGATGGAATTTTGCTCCCCGTATTTACGCAGATTTCCCATGTTATAACACATCAGCATTACCCGGTTTACCGGTGGAATACCGCTACCTTTTTGATTTTTTAGTTGGTGCAGCCTTAGCGTTGCCGAAATATTTTTTGCTTTCAATTCTTTTACCTGTCGCAATTGTTCCAACAGGTAAAAATAGTTTTCGCGGGTTGATGCTGTCCAGTCGCAATCTATCTGTAATTCATTAAAACTGGCTTTACCGGCCTGCTCCACTTTACCATTTACAAAGCGAACAATGTTAGTGGCCAATGCATCAAGCTGTGGGTGGGTTGTGGTTTTTAGAATATTGTTAACAATGAATATTACAGGTATCATTTCAACCGTATCTGGAAGCTTGGTCTGAAAAGTGATGGGCGATACGGGAACAGGGATGATGCCACTCTCGTCCATATCCACATCCATGATGCGCATATACAGCTTGTGAGCGTGCAGATGATTCAAATAACTTGATTCGGTTTGGTTACTTTTATAAACCGTTTTCCAGAAATAAAAAGAGGTATTAACAACCCGGTCATGCCGGTGGCAGGAGGAGAGGCAAGAGCCTATGATGGAGCAAAGAATAAAGATAAAAAGAACAAGGAAAGGGGAACGGGGAGTAACGATTTCTGGAACAAGGAGCAAAGACTTTTGGATAATCTTTTTCATCGTTAGCGTCTTATTTGCCTTGTTCTTTATTCCAAAAATCTTTGTTCCATGAATCCTTATTCTTTGCTCCTAAAGTCCTTGATCTTAGTCCAAAGCGGCTTTAAAATCAGCCATCAGGTCGTCCAGGTCTTCAATGCCTATCGACAGGCGGATCATGGTTTCCGGGATACCCATTTCGGCACGTTTATCGGCGCCCAATTCAAAAAATATAGTTTGGGCAACGGGGATAGATAACGTACGGGTATCGCCCAGGTTGCTTGATTTTATAACCAGTTTCAGCTTATTTAAAAATTCCAGGCAATCAATGCTTTCATCCAGCTCGATGCTCATCAAACCACCAAATTTCCTGAACAGCTTTCCGGCCCGCTCATGTTGCGGATGACTTGCGACACCCGGGTAAAATACTTTTTTAATTTTAGGGTGAGCCTCAAAATACTGTGCCAATGCAAACGCGTTATTACAGGCACGCTCCAAACGCAGAGCCAGTGTTTCGGCGCCTACAGAAATGGTATGTGCAGCCTCGGGCGATA
Source organism: Mucilaginibacter sp. RCC_168 (assembly GCF_041355315.1). Taxonomy (NCBI): domain Bacteria; kingdom Pseudomonadati; phylum Bacteroidota; class Sphingobacteriia; order Sphingobacteriales; family Sphingobacteriaceae; genus Mucilaginibacter; species Mucilaginibacter sp. RCC_168. The sequence goes on along the minus strand of NZ_JBFUPN010000009.1, from coordinate 244,504 downwards.
ACGTACCACCAGAATCCCTCAGCCCCTTTTTGCGGATCTGGGTAAGACCCAACGTTTCTGGTTTTACCTGTTTTTTAAAGGTCTCGAAAATATTAGGGTAGTTGCTCCAGTTAAACAAACCGGTATCGGTAACACAGCCGCCCAAAGCATCGCCATGACCGCCAATGTATTTAGTTAAGGAGTTAATTATTAAACTTGCTTTAACATCAATTGGGTTAAACAAATAAGGCGAGGTCATGGTGTTGTCAACCATATATATGATCCCTTTTTGCGCGCAGAGCTCGCCGATAGCTTCCAGGTCGGCTACCTGCGTGGCTGGGTTGGCAATGGTTTCCACAAATACCATTTTGGTGCCGGCTTTAATTTCGTTGCGTACATTTTCAACATCTGTAGCATCAACAAAAGTAATATCCAACCCCATATCAATATAGGTTTGAAATATGCTGCGGGTGTTACCAAACAGAAATGAGCTGGCCACAATATGATCACCATGTTTTATAAGGGCCATTACCGTAGCCGAAATTGCCGCCATACCGGTTGAGAAAGCAACAGATGATAATCCTTTTTCCATATTGGTTACCTTATGTTCCAAAGCGGTAACGGTAGGGTTACCCTGGCGCGAATAAGCGTATCCTTTTTTCTTATTCTGGAAAATATCAACCAGGTCCTGCACATCCTCGTGCCCATAAGTTACCGAAGTATGTATGGGCTTGTGCAATGAGCCATGCTCTGGTTTACCTAAACGGTCGTCATGTAAAATGGTAGTGGTAAAGCCTTTTTTTGTTGTCATGTTAATAATCTTAAATAGACACGAATTTCACTAATGTGTCCGAATTGCACGGATAAAACATCTATTGGTGCATATTCGAACTGATTCGTGTTACTTTAATAGTGGTTGCGAACTTAATGAAATAGGCACAGATTTCACAAATTGACCGGTACGAATTTCACAAATGGGTTGGAATTGACACTAATTTGAATGATTTTATGTTTTATTCGTGAAATTCGAACCCATTCGTGTTAATTCGTATTTAATAATTATTTATGAGGGCAGTATTACAACGCGTTACCCAGGCCAGCTGTACAGTCGATGGCAAAATTACAGGTGAGATTAAGCTGGGTTTCCTGGTTTTATTGGGTATTGAGGAGGCCGATACAGAGGATGATTTGAATTGGCTGGCCAATAAAATTGTGGGCATGCGTGTTTTTGGCGATGAAAACGGATTGATGAATAAAGCGCTGGCCGATGTTGACGGGAATGTTTTGCTCATATCACAATTCACCCTGTTTGCCCAAACTAAGAAGGGCAACCGACCATCGTTTATCAAGGCGGCCAGGCCCGATAAGGCGATACCGATGTATGAGCAAATGATCAAAACGCTGGAAATATTAACCGGAAAAAGGATAGCCACAGGTATTTTTGGAGCGGATATGAAGATCAGCCTGGTAAACGACGGACCGGTGACCATTATCATGGATACAAAGGATAAAGAGAACCATTAAAACAAATGGTCACTAATTCCACGAATTGGATCGAATTACACTAATCAAATGAACACGGATTATACTAATTAAGTCCAATTTCACGAATTAAATAATTAGTGTAATTCGATCCAATTAATGAAATTCGTGTCAATACAATTCATTATGGTTGATCTGTTATTTAAAGAAGAATCCTATAAAATTATTGGTGCCTGCTTTGAGGTCCATAAAATACTGGGGCACGGATTTAAGGAGGCTGTTTATAAAGACGCGTTGGAATTTGAGTTTATCAGGTCAGGGATCCCTTTTGTCCGGGAAAAGCCTTACACCATTATTTATAAAGAACAAAAACTTAAACACTTCTTCGTTGCCGATTTTGTAGTATATGATAATATCATCCTCGAAATAAAGATCAGCAACTATATTGGTGAACCATATATCAAACAAACACTAAACTATCTCAAAGCATCCGGTTTAAGATTAGGTATGGTAATAAATTTCGGTGCACCGTCTTTGAATTATCAAAGAGTAATATTCTAATAGTCAGGCTTCAGGCCAGTCAATTCGTGTAATTCGACAAAATTCGTGTAATTAGTGAAAAAAATTTATGGAAATTAAAGAAGCGCAGCATCTTGTAGATAAGTGGATAAAAACCATGGGTATCCGGTATTTTAATGAGCTTACCAATACGGCCATTTTGATGGAAGAGGTAGGTGAGGTGGCCCGCATTATGGCGAGGCAGTATGGCGAGCAATCATTTAAAAAATCGGATACAGAGGTGAACCTGGCAGATGAAATGGCTGATGTGTTGTTTGTATTGATATGCCTGGCTAACCAAACCGGAATCGACCTCACGGATGCGCTGGAGAAGAATATGGAAAAGAAAAGCATCCGTGATGCCGACCGGCATAAAAATAATGAAAAGCTGAAATAAAGCAGTAAATCAGAATTATATTTTGAAATAATAATTTATTTGGAATTTAATTTTGTTTCTACGTAGATTTACAAGGCCGATCAGAATTTATGGTAACACATTAATTAGCCTTGTTATGAAAGCGTATCTTATTTCGATTACCCTATTACTGTCTCTATCTGCATGCGGACATAAAGCTGAAGAGCAAAAAGAAAAAGCACAAACCAAGTTGTTTGCCCCCCCGGTTGTAAAAGCGGATGAAGAAGTGCTTGAAAAAGCTCCTATGATGCTGGATGTCGCCCTTGCGGAGCCATCAGGCAATTCTAATAACACCAGTCAGATACGTGATACCACAAAAAAGATCGTTAAAACCGGCACTATTCAGTTTGAAGCCAGCAATATTAATGCTGCCCGTAAAAAGATCCTGCAATCGCTCAAAAAATATGGGGGCTATGTGGATGAGGATAATCAAACCACCAACAGCGATATAAACCGTAAGGAGTATAATTTAAAAATAAGTATCCCGGCCAGGTATTTCGATTTCCTGGTTGATTCGGTATCGGCCTCGGCCGATAAGATCGATACCAAAAACATTTCTATAACCGATGTTACCACCCGGTACATCGACATGAAAACCCGGCTGGACAATAAAAAGATCCTGGAGAACCGGTATCTGGAACTGCTCAAAAAAGGGACAAAAATCTCGGACCTGCTGGAGATTGAAAATAAACTAACCGAGATCCGCAGTGATATTGAATCGGCCCAGGGCCAGCTGAACTACCTGAATAAACAAGTTGCCTATAGTTCCTTAGATATCACTTTTTATACTAAAGCAACCGCCCAGAATGTTGATGACCGGTTTACCAATAAATTTAAATCTTCCATTACTGCCGGGTGGGTGTTTATAAAAAACGTGTTTTTCGGGATAATTTCAATATGGCCACTACTAATAATTATAGTGATTGTTTACTTCATATTTAAAAACTCGGGAAAGAAAAGAGAGGCTAAAAAAGTGGAATAATTGCCTCCATTATTTCCGCGCGTCATTGCGAGGCACGAAGCAGTCCCCGGCAAGCAGATCCGCTCTGTATAGTATAGAGATTGCTTGGTACCTCGCAATGACGTGGTGGTTAGACTACAATAAGCAGAACCTTACCTAAACCAACCTCACCAACCGCTCTCCCTCTAACACGGGGATTGCGGTTGTAATATCAACCTGCAGGCAAAACTCAATATCTTTTTCGATACCTAATTTTTTAAGCCGCTCTCCGTGTGATGTTTTTTTGAGATAAAGGTTAATATCATCCTTACCTAATTGGAAGAGATCATTGGCGGCAATGGCTGCATCATCCAATACAAAGTCTTCTGTTTTCAGCTGTTCAATTACAGCGCCGGCAAACAGGGTGTCTTCCAGGTTAAAATTATTTTTCCAGCCGGCGCATACCAGTAATATATTTTCGTGTTGGGTTTTTAACCAGCTGCTTAATGCCGTAAGGTTTAAAAACGAACCGATAACAATGCGCTTGGCACTGCGTGATAAATGCAGGGCGTGAGTGCCGTTGGTAGTAGTAAGCACCACCGTTTTACCGGCCACCTTTTCGGCGGTGTAGGAGAATGGCGAGTTGCCAAAATCAAAGCCGTCTACTACTTTTCCATCACGCTCTGCTGCCAGCAGGTAATCCAGCCCTTTCTCTCTATACGCGGAACATTCTTCAACCTGTGATACCGGGATAATAGCCTCAGCACCGTTTTCAATACCATAACATATAGATGATGTTGCCCTAAAAATATCAATAACCACTACAATGTACTCTGCTACATTATACAACGGCAGCAATGCCGGGGTAAGGCAAACATGTGCCCCCTTGCCCCTTGAAAGGGGTATTGGGTTATCGATATTATCAGACATAATTTTAAATAAATGATTGAGAGACCCTGTTTATAGTTCCCCTTTCAGGGGGTTAGGGGGGCTACTTATAGAAAGGCGGCTTTACAATTTTAGCCTTTACTTTATTATCCCTGATGCTGATGTATATTTCAGCGCCTTCCTTGGCAAACTCTGTATTCACATAGCCCATGCCAATGGCTTTTTGTAAGGATGGCGATTGTGTTCCGGAAGTTACTTTGCCTATGTTGTTACCCTCAGCATCAACAATAGGGTAATCATGACGTGGAATACCCCGATCGATCATTTCAAAACCAACCAGCTTACGGCTTACACCTGCCTGCTTTTGTTGTTGCAGCGCTTCGGAATTAGTAAATGTTTTGCTGAATTTGGTTACCCAACCCAAACCGGCTTCCAGAGGAGAAGTGGCATCGTCAATATCATTACCGTATAAGCAGAAACCCATTTCCAGGCGCAGGGTATCACGCGCACCTAAACCAATTGGTTTAATACCAAATGGTTCGCCGGCTTTAAAAATAGCCTCCCAGATCTGATCGGCATATTGGTTATCAAAATAGATCTCAAAACCACCGGCTCCAGTATAGCCTGTTGCGGAGATGATCACATTATCAACACCGGCAAATTTCCCTCTGTTAAAAGTGTAATACTCCATCGATACCAGGTCAACATCGGTAAGGCTTTGCAATGCTTCGGCTGCTTTGGGCCCCTGGATAGCCAGCAGTGAGGTGCGATCTGATATATTTTTCATCTCCACACCCATGGTGTTATATTTGGAAATCCAGTCCCAATCTTTTTCAATGTTGGAAGCATTAACCACCAACATATAGGTTTTTTCATCTAAACGATAAACCAGCAAATCATCCACAATACCGCCATCCTCATTAGGGAGGCAGGAGTATTGTACCTTTCCGTCGTATAGTTTGGAAGCATCGTTGCTGGAAACCTGTTGTATAAGGTCAAGGGCATGGTCGCCTTTTAAAATAAATTCGCCCATGTGGCTTACATCAAATACACCTACCGCTTTACGTACAGTTTCGTGTTCGGCGTTTATCCCGGCATATTGCACAGGCATGTTATAACCAGCAAAGGGCACCATTTTGGCACCTGCTTTAATGTGTGTATCTGTTAAGGCAGTGTTCTTCATCGTTAACGTTTATGGCGCAAAAGTAATTATTCTGACGGGAATTTTGTGGACCCGATAAGGTTGATTTTTGAGACCGGAAAGCAACCGGCTCATTGCATCTTGTAAGGGCGCTTAACCTTGATAAAAAGGAGTGAGCTTTTTGTAAAACTGCGCCAGGTCATGGGCCACGGTATTTACATCATGTTGTTGTTCAACCAGCTTTCGGGCGTTTATGCCAATAATACGGCAATACTCTTCATCGGTAATACAACGCTCAATGGCATCATAAAACTCATCCTGGTCATTAGCTATAATAATGTTGGTACCATTCTCGAAATTTATGCCTTCGGCTCCGAGCGATGTGGAAATGATACATTTTTGCATGGCCATACCCTCCACGATTTTTACCCGCATACCACCGCCAGATAAAAGCGGCACTATCATAATAGCTTTGCTATTCACAAATTCAAAAGCATCATCCACTTCGCCCTGGATAAATATTTTACCCATCACTTCGTAATCGTCAAAGCGCTCCGGAATATTGTGCCCGGCAACATAAAATTTTACACGCAGGTCGCCATCGGTCAAGTCTTTATGAAAATGGTCAATAAACCATTCGATGCCTTCGCGGTTAGGCAGCCAGTCCAACGATCCCAGGAAAAACAAACTCGGAAATTCCGTTTTTTCAAAATCGGGCTGGTATTGGGTAAGATCGATCCCTACCGGGAATATTTCAACCGGGATAGTGGTTCCGTATGACAGGATGGTGTTTTTATCTTCGGTTGTAAAAACGGCAATGGCATCAACCTTATTGAGTTGCTGCAGCTCATAATCTTTTACCCGCCGGGCCAGCATGCGCAGGTACCATTTTTTAAACAGATCGCTTTTTTGCTGCGCAAGCCGCTGCCATACCTGGTGCTCTATATTGTGTGAACGATAAATAAGCTTGGCCTTGGAATGTTTACGTATAGCCCCTAAATAAGGCGTTACAAACAAACCCTCAAACTGAATAACATCATAAGCCGTTTGACGGAGCTCACGGATCAATAGCTTTTCAAACTCAGCATCATAGTACCGGTCAATATCATTTGACTTTTTACTGATGAGGTTTATCAGCCCATCAAGCACAGATACGCTGATATCGATATTGTAAGTGGTATAATTTATTTTAGTCAGCAGCTCATCAGTAACCTCATGTGGGTTACCGTTATATTTTTTTGCATTCAACGCTACCAATGATACCTTATGTCCAAGCGCAACAAGGCCTTTTATGGTGTTACACACCACAATGGCATAGCCTCCGTTTTGCGGAAACGGCACTCGGTGAGTTAAAATAAGAATTTTCAATTGGATACCTGGTTTAGTGCAAAAATACCAACCAAAACGCCTTAATCAAAGGCATCGTTAAAAAATACTTAATTGCGGGTCGGTAACACGGAATGTACGGCGGTGATATGGGGTATACCCTATCTTCATTACGGTTTCGCGATGCTTGATAGTAGGATAGCCTTTATTGCTATGCCAATCATACTCAGGATGCTCAGTGGCTATCTGCAGCATATAGTCGTCGCGGTAGGTTTTGGCCAGTATGGAAGCCGCGGCTATGCTGAAAAATTTACCATCGCCCTGTATAATACATTCATGCGGAATGTTGGGGTATTTTTTAAACCGGTTGCCGTCGATAATTAAAAACTGAGGGATTAAATGCAATTTTTCGATAGCCCGGTGCATCGCCAGGAAGGAGGCATTTAAAATATTGATCTGGTCGATCTCCAGATTATCAACCGATGCCACGGCGTAAGCAATAGCACATTGCTCTATCTCGGCACGTAACTGATATCTTACCTCTTCGGATAGTTGTTTGGAGTCGTTCAGCAAATGATGGTCAAAATCTGGTGGAAGTATTACCGCGGCGGCAAATACAGGCCCCGCCAGGCAGCCACGTCCGGCTTCATCACATCCCGCCTCAATCAAATCATACTGGTACCTGGCTGATAACATATGGGCAAATATAAGAAATGTGGGAAAGTATCAAGTAGTTAGTATCAAGTATCAAGATTTCCCTGTAGATGTTTTAAAGCAATGCGGCTGTCGTGATACTTGATACTAACTACTTGATACTGGATTTAAAATATCCTCAAAGTAAGCAGGGTAATATCATCAATGGATTTGCTTTTAACTACATGGTTCAAATGCTCCAGGAGGGTATCATTAAAATGATCGGGCGAAAGGTGACCATTAGCTTTTACAAAATCAAGCAACTTATCTTCGTTCCAGATCTTGGTGTTGATGGTTTCAAAATCCATCAGTCCATCGGTATAGTTAAATATCAGGCTACCCGGCTCCATATCTATTTCACCCTCATTTAAAAACGGCAGCTCTTCAAAAACGCCAATCATGGTTGTGCCTAATTTTAAATGTACGGCTTCTCCGTCTGAGTATAGGATGCTGGGGTTGTGGCCAGCATTAATATAGTTGAGCTTGCGTTTCTTTTCATTGTACCGGGCCAGGAACAGGGTTATAAACCGTTCGCCCTTGGTGTTGCTCAGTACTATTTTATTCAGGCGATCAATAATATTGGTCAGATCTTCCTCTACCGCAGCCCAGGCATGCAAACTGGCCTGAAAGTTGGCCATGAGCAAAGCGGCTGAAATACCCTTGCCAGACACATCGGCAATACACCATAAAAATTCGTTTTCGTTCAGCCTGATAAAGTCAAAATAATCGCCCCCTATATTCTGATGCGGCAGATATTTAGCGCCAATTTCTACACTGTCATCCTTATGCATCCGCAGCGGAATCAGCATATTCTGTACCTCAACGGCCAGCTCCATTTCGCGCTGAAAACGCTCTGATTGTAAACGTTCACGAAACAACTTCTTATTCTCCAGCGCCACAATGATCACATTCATGAGCGTTTGAATAAAGTTCAGGTCGTTGTTAAGCATTTCGCCAGAGGTATTAAAATCACCAATGAGCGCGTAGGCTAAAACTTTGCTTTTGTGATGTATAGGGATAAAGTAATTATATTTTTGGAGCAGGGGATCGTGATGACCAGTTATAGCAACGGGCGATTTGATCTTGCTTAATTTATTACAGGCCCTGCTCAACAGAATGGCGGACTCGATCTCACCGCCATATTTGGAAATACAGACAAATTTACTTTCCTTCTCAATAAAAAAGCGAAGCTTACCAACCTGCAGATAACTCTGCAAGATTACCTCGAGCATTTGTATGAGTATAGGAGTAGCGGTGTTTTTATTAATGGCCCGGGTAATCTCTAACAGGGAGTTTAACTCCGACTGTCTTTTGAGCAACAAGCTGATTAATTCATCTTCACCAGAATTATCTTCTATGTATTGCATCTGTTGTTAGTAGTCACTGACTAAAGTAAAAAAATATTTTCAAATGCGTGTACTTTGTGATTTTATATCGAAGGCATCGCGCAAGCCAACGGTAACGAGGTTAAAAGCATACACCAATAACATAATGGCCAAACCCGGAATGATGGCAAGGTACGCCGAGTTCATGACAATATAGCCATAATGTTCTTTTATCATTCCGCCCCAGGTGGGCATGGGTGGCTGCGCGCCAAAACCTAAAAAACTAAGTCCAGCTTCGAGCAGGATAGCTGAGGCAAAATTAGATGACGCCAGCACCAGGATAGGTCCGGTTATATTAGGCAAGATATGCCGGGTAATGATACGGGTATTATCAAAACCTAATGCCCGGGCTGCTTCAATATACTCTACCTGTTTAAGGCTCATCACCTGGCCGCGAACCAGGCGGGCCACTTCAACCCACATGGATAAGCCTACTGCTATAAATATCTGCCACAGTCCCTTACCTAAAGCAAAAGATATGGCAATAACCAGCAACAGGGCGGGTAATGACCATAAAATATTCATCAGCCAGCTCAGGCAGGCATCTATCCAGCCACCAAAATAACCTGCAATAGCCCCAATCGTTACCCCGAGCAGCATACTGATCAGTACCGACATTAAACCTACGGCCAGCGATATACGGGTACCCAGCAACATCCGGCTCAGCATATCCCGCCCGTAAATATCAGTACCCAGCCAAAAGGTGCGGGAAACTATCTGGTTGGCCACTATTTTATCTGTAAAACGTTTATATATCTCTTTGCTCCTGTTGATCGAAATGCCAGGATTTAATAATACCGAACCATAATGATACCGGGGTTTAATACCGTTCACCACTTCAAAAATATTATACGCTTTTCTTTCGGGTTTGTCCTCATCGCCTATATACTCATTTACAACGATAGAGTCCTGAACGAAATGATACCCGGTTATGGGAACATCCCGGTAAAACGATGGCTGGCCAAAAAGCATCCGGCTAAAGAAACCAACAGTATCAACCGGCTCACTTTTACGTACCTGCAACATCATGAAAGAAGACCCTGGTTTCTTGATACTGAGCTGTATGGTCATATTATTGGCATGCGGACTTTGATCGGGCATGATCAAATAACCCAGTATGGCCACTAATAAGGTCAATATAATAAAAACAAGCCCGGCAAGGGCAATCTTATTGCGTTTAAACGCCTGCCAGGTACGTTTTGATGGGGTAAGTTCTGCCAATAGTAATTTTGCTTTCGGCTAAATATCGTTTAAAAAGGGCAATTAACAAACGGGTAAATCAATCTTTACAATGGCTTGTTATTTGGCCGTGCTATGTTCTCTCTCCTTTGGTTACCGTGTGTACACAAGTTGCTATGCTCCGTTAGGAGCTACCTGTTTGTAGCAGATCAAATCAAAAAACAAGCTTGCTCCGTAGGTGCAACCTCTAATTAGCAGATAATCGCATTTGTCATTCTGGGGTAGCCTCGTAGAGCAATGTCATTATTTAAGGATACTCCGTAGGAGTAAAAGCTTTGTAGAAAACAAACAACAATCATTTAGCATGCCGTAGGTATGCAACCTGAGTGCAGTACCTACGGCACTGAATTGGAATTGCCTTTTTTCTACAAAGCTTTAACCCCTATGGGGTTTGCAAAATTCTTTAAATAATGACATTGCTCGTAGAGGCAAAGAGGTATAAATTTTAAGTGATACAAACAGGTAGTTCCTAACGGAGCATATTATCCTGTTGGTTATTTTCGAGATATGTCCACACAATAGCTCCTTTGGAGAGGATTATTACATGAGGGCTGTACCGGTTAGGCGAGGCTTTTTACGTTGCCTTATTATTTCACTACTCTATCTTTCCACAAGTATTTGCGATTGTTGCCCATTAGCCCAATTACCACAAAATATACAATGTGCAATGGGATCAGTAAAATAAGCAAACTTACCAGATAGGTACGCTTAAAAAATGTAGTTATAGGTAGCAGATAAAGAATCTCGAACAGGTATTTCAGTAAAAACTGAACCAGGAAAAGCTTTAAAAAGTACAGGTCATAAAAACCCAATGCGGCGTTAACCAGCAAAGAAACATTAAACAGCCAAATGCACAAGCCAAAGACCACCACTTTTTTATCCTTGTATTTGGTTGATTTGGACGCCCATCGTCGTCTTTGCTGCATAAATTCCTGCAGGGTATGTTTGGCGTGGGTATACACCACAGCTTCGGTTCGTTTTAAAAATCCGATCCTGCCGGGATAGCGTTCGGCAACTTTTTGCAGTAGCAGTTCATCATCACCCGATGCCAGATCATCAATACCGGCAAAACCGCCAACTTCATAAAATACATCTTTACGATAGGCAAAATTTGCCCCGTTACAGGTTGATGCACGGCCATTGCCAATAAATGCGGCGCCAATACCTATCAGATAACCAAACTCCAGGGTTTGCATCAGTTCAAATAACGAACGTTCCTCAAAATAAGTTACCGGCGATGATACCATGACCAGGTTATTGGTTTCGTAATAACCCACAATAGAGGATAGCCATGCGGGCCCCATGCGGCAATCCGCATCGGTGGCAACCATGAGCTCGCCAGTAGATAACTTGATGGCTTCGGCAATGGCTTTTTTCTTATAAGAATTGAGCACGCGTTCTTCCTGCAATTGCAACAATTTAACTCCACGGTCGGCATAACTGCTGATGATGGCCGCGGTATTATCAGTAGAATGATCGTCAACAATGATCACCTCAAACAGGTGTTTAGGATAATCCTGTGCTAAAACATCATCAATAGTTAAACTGATCCGCTCTTCCTCATTCCGGGCCGCTATCAATATAGTAACTTTGGTTTGGAAGGAGGTGTTTTTTACCGGACTAACCTTTACCCTGCTCCATCCACGTATCAAATAAATTAATAATAGCAGGTAAATACCTGTTAAAAACAGCGAAACGAAACTATGCAGTGCGATCAAAGAATTTGAGTTTAAAAACGAATAAAGACCCTAAAATGGCCGGAATAATTAAATTGATAAGCCATATAGACGATACGCCTGCAATAATAGCTATTTTTTGATCGGTTACATAAGCAAACAAGTGCGAGGCGGTAAAGCTGCGGACACCCACATCGAGCAGATCAAGCGAAGGAACGGCCGAGGTCACAAAGAAATAAACAAACAGCATCATCACCATTGGAAAAAACGCAAATTGCGGAATAAGCAGGTGAAATACAATACAGTACTGGATGGTAAACGTAACATAACGGGCCATACTAAAGCCCAGAATCCGAATCAATTCATTGGTTTTATACCGACCCATGATCTCAAAAAACTTGTTGTATTTTCTGAGGAAAGCTATCCGGTTAAGTAAATTAATGATGCCTTTGATGTGAAAAAAGCAGATGAGCAATACGGCCAGGGTTAACGCTGATATCAGGATGATGGCCACAAATAACCAGGTACTTACCGGGATGTAATTATAAAAAAGCCACACTATGGCTATCAAACCTAAAAGATTGGTCATAATAATTTGCCCAAAAGCACCAACTGCCATGGCAAAAACACCATGTATCCGTTTACGGTTGGGCAAAAACATAACCCGGCCACCATATTCACCAACCCTGTTCGGTGTGGAAATAGCCCAGGTAAGTCCGCAAAAGACAGCCTCTATTGATTCCCATATAGAGATATTGACCAATCTTTTGGCCAGGTATTGCCATTTAAACGCCTCCAGCACCCAGTTAACTACCATGAGTAAAACCACTATGCCCATAACTACTAACACATGGGTACTGTTTATTTGAGCGGTTAAAGTCTGAAACTGTTTGAGATCGTTATTCTTTTTATAAAACTGGTGATATATATACCAGCCGGCCATGACCAACACAGCCGCTTTAAGCGAAATGGAAATTATTTTTTTTGTAGAAGTAGTCAAAGGTAAATTTTATGCAATGTTACAAAAAAACCGGGCAAGCTTTTCGCTTGCCCGGTATAACATCACATTATAGTATATGTTTTGTTTATTTTAACCGCGTTTTTAAAAAAGCTATGGTATTGGCATAGGCATCTTTGGTTGCATTACTGTCGTAAATAGGATTGCTGGGATTTGCAAAACCATGATCGGCATCATATTGATGCAGGTATAGCTTTTTACCGGCCTTTTTCATGTCGGCATCAAATTTAGCAACCACCTTAGGGTTTATCCATTGATCTTTGTTGGCAAAATTACCTAATACATCAGCATTTAATGTTTTTAACCGGTTAACATCCTGCTCCGGCATTCCGTAGTACATTACGCAACCGGCAGCGTTTTTACCAGCCAGCAAACTGGTTTGCAGGCTCCAGCCACCACCAAAACACCAGCCAACGGTAGCAATATGTGCCTTAGGACCCGTATAAGCGATGGCTCCATTGATGATAGCCTTCGCGCGGTCTTCGTTTACAGCCTGCATAAATTTACCCGCTTCTTCTTTTGTGGTAGCCACTTTACCATCGTAAAGGTCAAGATCGATCACGTTAACATTGCCCAGGTCGTTGTAGATCTTTTCAGATTCTTTCTTTACAAAATCATTCAATCCCCACCATTCGTGTATTACCAGGACATAGTTATTGGTTGCCTTTTTGGCTTTCAGCAAATACGCGGTTGATTCTTTACCATCAGCGGTTTTATAGGTGATAGCTGTACCAATGGTACTTTGAAAATGAATGGGCAACGGGTTTTTGTGGGCAGCTCTGAATTTCTCGCTGGATGCCAGCATGGCAAACTGCCTTGTTGCCGAAGGTTTGCTACAGCAAACTACCCTGCGTTGCGCAAAGGCAACAACGCCCAAGCAAATAAACAGGGCTAAAAAGGTTATTTTTTTCATAGACGGTTTTTAGTGTTATAGTATAAGTGATACAATAACAATACGTGACTAAGCTATTTTGGTTGTGTGTTTGTGCAAATAAATTTACAACGTTAACCGGTTTAATTAGTTCGTGCCCGGTATTTATTTTGCACCTCACAAAACCATTCAGTATACAGCCAAAAAATAAGGAGGGAAGGGATGTTTAAAAAAAGCTGTTTTGCCGGAGTAGCAAGCAAACAGATCCTTTTCGGGAATATAAGTAACTGGAGCAAAACCTAAACTACCAATTATGTATAGGAATATACTGCCGGTATGTTAACCAGCGACAAAAATGATCCAAAATAAGCCAGGGACAGTACTTTTTTTAAAACAAAACACCGGGTAATGTAGCCCCGGTGTTTTGTTTTAACTTATAATTTACCAACGACCGCCACCGCCGCCGCCTCTGTTACTATCTTTTGAGTAGCCGCCGCCACCACCACGGTTTCCACCGCCGTAGCCGCCACCGCCGCCACGGTTTCCACCGTAACCGCCGCCACCACCGCCTCTGCGGTCGGTTGCTTTTTTCTCTTCGGCCTGGCTTACTGCTATTGAACGACCTCTAACTTCAGAGCCATTTAAGCCGGTAATAGCTAATTGGGCAGCCTCATCATCAGGCATTTCAACAAATCCAAAACCCTTGCTTCTTCCGGATTCCCTGTCAATAATTATTTTTACAGTGCTTACTTCACCGTACGCTTCAAAAAGCTCTTTTAAATCGGCTTCCTCTAATTGAAAAGGAAGACTTCCTGCAAATATGTTCATCAATTTTTAATTTATAATAGCAAGGTTCTTTTTTACTTGCCTCGTTTTGTTAACATCAAATATAGTAATAGATATTTGATGATTACTGCAAGAATTTGTGAATGAACGTTTTTATTTTTTTTTAATAATTAAAATATCATTTAACTAAAACAAAACAACACCCATTTGCGTTAAAGGTTTTCCTTAAAAATACTCATGCAATTTGGGCCAAATCGTCTAATTTACAGACTCAATGATATAAAGTTTGCCATTGAGACTGAAACTATCGCCCGTTGTTTTACCCATGAGCAGAGTACCAATAGGTGAGGCAGGGGACACTGCAAAGTAGCTTTTAGCGTCAACAGAGAAGCTTCCGGCGCTTATAGCCAGGTAAAAATTACCATTATTGGTTGTGATCACACTGCCTGTTTCGGCTTTAATGCTTATGCCATTAGTATTGATACGGTTAAGGGCCACCATGAGTTTATTGGCCTCATTCAGCTGGGTTAAATTACGGTTGGTTTCCTGCTGCATCATGGCCCTGCCGGTTTCATATTTATCCCCGGCACTGCTTTTGGTATCTTCGTTTGATGCTTTTTGTGCTTCTTTGATCCCAAGCTCGGCAGCATCCATGCTTTTGCGTACATAATTTACGCAGGCCTCATGTAATTTCTTTTTCAGATCGCTCATGTATATGATTAAATTTCAACAGTAAGGGAATAATGAAAAGCTATCATACGGTGACATTATATTTATTTCCCAAAAAGCAAATAAAGCAATTTATTATCAGGAGGAGAGAGACAAAATCCGGTATAAAATAAAAGCCCCCTTGCACTCGCTGCTTGGGGGCTTTAAACCTAAACCTTATCACTATTTGCAGGTGTGAACCTACAAAGTAGATAAACGTATCAAATTGCCAAAATGGTATATTAACCTGCCACTAATTGACAAAATAATGATAATTAAACCACCATATATATATTAATCACCTAATTACCAGTGATTTGTAAATTTTCCTACGGATGAAAAAATTTACTCCTGATTTTAATTTTATACAAAAAAACGCCGGGCGACAAATCACCCGGTGTTTTGATACTATTTGCTGGCAAACGCTATATTATACATTCTCCATACCGTAATGTTTCAGTATATCGGTTGGTACGCCTGTCCATTTACCTGGGGCATTACCTGCATAGCCAATATCCTTAACACCCATTTCACTGGTAAAAAAGCCTGATGCGGTTAAATCGCGCATGCGGTTAAAAAATGCTACGCCCTGGGCCATTTCAGGCTTTGCTTTTGCGGGATAGGCAATATCATCAATCACCTCTATTTGCTGTGCATGGCTGCTATCGGTAAATGTTTTGCCAAAGCGGTTGAGGCATTGCAGATCGAGCCAACGCAAACCACCACGCAAAGGTGTTTGGTGGTAAGGCATATCTTTTACAATAAACTCAATAAATTCAGGCACCTTGGCATCTGTCGCGCTGCCCGATTTCTCGTCTTTGGGGATAATGATATCTACCAATACGGTTATGGTAGCCATTTCTGCCGGTGTAAAGAATTTATCGGCATTCAGCTTTTTATCGCGTTCAACCTCAAATGGCTGGCGACCGGCTTCGGGTGCTGCTGGTGCGGATGCTGCCTCTTCACCTGTTTTTTTAGTATCGGTTTTACAGGCTTCCAGTAATAATCCTGCTGAGAGTGTACCAAAGCCTATAGCTTTTAGGGAGTCACGTCTGTTCATAACTAATTTTTATTGGGGCTTGTTAAACGTTTAATTTTTTTCTTTCCTGTAAAATATACTCGGCGGTACGCATAGACAGGGCCAGGATAGTCCAGGTGGCATTTTTATCACCTTGCTGAACAAACGGAGCCGCATCAACCACAAACAGGTTTTTGCAATCATGCGCCTGGCACCATTTATTTAGAGCCGATTTTTTAGGATCGTCGCCCATACGTATGGTTCCTACTTCGTGGATGATCTTACCCGGGGCCTCTAAACCGTAATTGGTATCGGCACCCTGAGGAGGCCCATAAATGGCGCCCATGTTATGCATGATCTCCTGGAAGGTTTCCTGCATGTGTTTTGCCTGCTTGATCTCGTCATCGGCCCATTTATAATGAAAACGCAGTACCGGGATACCGTACTTATCTACCACATTGGGGTCAATTTCGCAATAGTTATCATAGCGGGCAATGGCTGTACCGCGACCGGCCATACCAAATTGTGTACCATAAAAACGACGGTAGTCATCTTTTAATGAAGCGCCATAACCACCGGCTTCTTTCTTTTTACCATTACGATCGGGCACTGCGCCATTCATATTATGGATGCCGCCGCCAAAACCGTATGATGGCATGTGTAAGCCACCACCATATTCAATGTGATAGCCGCGAGGAAAATCCAGTTTTTTATTATCCAGCCACCATGGCGAGTAAATGTGCACACTGCCCACACCATCTTCGTTGTAGCGTTTACGATCCATCAGTTGCGGCAGGAAACCACCCGCACTTGATCCGGTTGAATCATGCAGGTAACGACCAACTACACCACTGCTATTGGCCAAACCGCCCGGATGCGCCGCTGATTTGGAATTCAGCAGGATACGTGCCGATTCACCGGCGCTGGCACCAAGTACTACCGCTTTGGCATTTACCTGGTATTCCTGCATATCTTCTTTACTGATGTATGACACACCCGTAGCCAGGCCTTCTTTATTGGTCAATACCTCACGCACCATGGCATTGGTAATCACCTTTAGATTGCCTGTTTTAACAGCAGGGATAACTAAACATGACGATGCCGAAAAATCGCCGTAAACCTTACAGCTCCGGCCGCACTGCCCGCAGAAGAAGCATGCACCACGATCTTTATTACCCGGCAGGGCCTCAGTTAAAACCGAACCACGACCAGCAATTGTAGTGACGCCCGCTTTTATAGCTCCTTGTTTAATATACAATTCATTTAACCTGGGTTTTGGTGGCGGAAGGAAGATACCATCAGGCTCGTTTTCCAAACCTTCTTTGGTACCGTAAACACCTATCATGCGGTCAACCTTGTCATAATATGGCTTAACTTCATCATAGGTTATCGGCCAATCATCAGTAAGGCCATCCTTGGCTTTAAAATCATGCGGCCCCATACGCAGCGAGATACGGCCCCAGTGATTGGTACGGCCGCCCAGCATCCGCGAGCGGAACCAGAAAAATTCTGTTTTGTCTTTGGTGGTATAGGGTTCACCTTCCAGTTCCCAACCGCCATAAGCAGCATCAAAATCACCAAAAGGACGGGTTGTACCCGCGCCTCGACGAGGTGATTCCCATGGCCATTTTAATTGTTGTGAGTCTTTGGCTGGGTCAAAATAGGCTCCGGCCTCCAACATTAACACTTTTACACCGGCATTGGCTAACACATAACCAGCCATACCGCCACCAGCTCCCGAACCCACAATAACTACATCGTAAGTTTCTGCTGATTTCTTGATTTGTAGATCGCTCATATAATATCAGGTGTATCCTCTGTTAAGAGAAGAAAAGATGCACGCGCAGGCATACATCTGCATTCATTTGGTTTTTATGGTATAAATATATTGAACGCAAAGCGTTACAACATAATCATTTTTAAATATTATAACTGTTTGATGTAAATATTGCGAAATGCAACGTCATGGCCGTGATCCTGAAGCGCAATATGGCCTTTTGGATATTTGGCGAAATCGGTCCAGTTTTTGAATTTACTGTTTGCCAGTAATCCTTTCCACTCTTCGCTGCCAATCTCTGTTTCTACTATTTTAGTTCCATTTAACCAAAAAGTAAGATGACCATTTTTTTTCCGCAATACAACAGAGTTCCATTCGCCGGCTGGCTTGGCAACGTCTGCTGATGGAGCTTTCATATCATATAATGAGCCCGCAAGGTGGTTTGCCTTTTTGTTGTCACTTGCTTTGGCATTATCCAATACCTGCATTTCGATGCCGGTAAGATAAGTTTCGTTGAATTTAGGATCTTCGTGCACACCGAAAATAATTCCGCTGTTGCCTGTTTCAGAGATCTTCCAATCCAGTTTCAGCTCGTAATTTTCGTATTCACCATCGGTAACCAAATCACCCTGGCCTTCGGCTTTAGGGTCAAGCTGCAATGCACCATCAACAACTTTCCATGCACCAGAACCGGTTTTTAAGTAGGTATGCCAACCGGTGGTTGTTTTACCATCAAATAGTGGTTTAAAGCCTTTGGTTTGGGCCGATACCGCAAAATGAAGCACAGGGATAGCCATGAGGCTCAAAAGGGTCTTTTTCATTATAATTGTTTTAGATTTAATTAAGATATACCATTAGGTTGGGCTAAATATATCTGCTTTTTTTCAATGCTAAAACGATTATATGAAAAATAAATTACAAACAGCTGTGAATAGCTGTGTAAAAATCTGGTTATATAAAAACGGGCTTCTTTTTAAGCTTAATGTTTACCAAAATTGAATGAGAGGTCTGAGGCCAAACCAATGGTTACATAACCATAACTATCCTCAAAAAACTGGTTATAGTCATCCTGTCCGCGGTAACCACCACCAACCATCAGGGCTGTGCTTGGCATAAACGGGAACTGGTAATAATACTTCAAACTTACATTTAGTCGTTTCTTAAAATCAACGGCCGAATAATTGTCGTACTTATCAGCTATGTAAGTAAAATCAAACCGGATACGCTGCCAGTTCTTGTACACTTTTTTTCCTTTCTCCAAGGGGTCGTCATAAGCTTTAGCCAGATTATACATCCGGCTGCCATTAACCCTGATAAATCCGTAATGATCCTTTAATCCTTCAGACATGCCCAGGCCAAATAAACCGGCGTGTACTTCAAGGGCTATATTATCGTAACGGTTAATGATCAGGTTTTCTTTATCGATCCGTTTACCCGTATAATAGGTAAGCGTATAAAAATTGGTGGTAAATTTTCCGCTGTCGCGATTAAAGCTGCCATCCGGATTTAGTGACGGCCCCCTTACCCCGTTCGAGTGATGTGAGTAGCCAAAGGACAGAAACTTTGGTTTATAAGTATCCTCATTCAACCGGTAAAATATGGTAGCCCCGGGCATAAAGCTTGGCGATTTTACCGGAGCTCCATGAGAGGCCAGCAAACGTATTTTAACTCTTGCGGTAAACGTGGCAAAAAACCGCGATTTGGGTGTTTGGAATAAGATAAAGTTTGGCGCCAGATCGGCAGTTAACTGGGTTTTTATCTTGTTAAAATAATCATTACCTCCCTCGGAGGTCCGCAGGTTTTGTATAAAGATATTATCAAAGGCATTATTGATCAACCGCCGCTTTAACAGAACAGAATCGGCGGTGGTGTCAGGCACAGATACCCCCGGTTGCTTAAGCGCCGTGTCTTTAGCCATCAAACTGGCAGGCAAAGCCAGGCAAAGCAGGCAACAGATCACTTTTAAGGCAGGGATTAGATGAATATAGCGGGCGTTGTTTTTAAAACGCGTTTTGGGGGGTATAAGATTGATCAATGTAGTATGAATTATTTTGACCGGTAGTTAAAGACCTAAAACCAATAATTTCCTGTCGCACATATGTTAAAAATTACGGCGGCAATATTAGATATTATTCTTTTTTATGAGGCATATGCAGTGTCAAACAAACGTAAAAGCTATCTATATACCCATTAGATGGCAATTCCCTGATAAAATACTGAATTGTTGATATTTATAAGCAGGGTATCTCTTGTTTTTCAATACTGTTTGTTATATTTGGTTATAGCCAATTCGTCATTTTAACCTTAGTGCCATGATAAAAGTTTCAAATATCCTTGCCCGCAAAGGCGGCCGCATAGTTACCATTGATGCCGGTAAATCAGTTTTGGAAGCATTAAAATTAATGGCTGATGAAAACATCGGCTCTGTGGTTATACTGGAGGATGGCGAATACGCCGGCCTGCTTACCGAACGGGATTATGCCCGAAAAGTGATCCTGAAGGGAAAGTCATCCCACGAAACCCTTGTGCGCGATATTATGAGTACCGGCTTACCCCGTATACTGCCTGATAACTCCATTGAAACCTGCATGCACATCATGAGCGAAAGTAATATCCGCTATCTGCCTGTTTTTATCGATGATACGCTTTGCGGTATTATTTCTATCAATGATCTGGTTACAGAAACCATACTATCTCAATTAGAAACCATTGAACAGCTAAAGAGTTATATACACTCATAGGGGAGCATGGATTTTGCGAGCAAGGAGTAAGGACTTGGAGTAAAGACAATTTGTTTTACCATTCCTTCCTTATCCTCTCTCCTTAACTATATATCTTTGTTCAAAAAATCCATATTCCTTGCTCCAAAAGCCCTTGCTCCAAAAAGCTCTTTTTTCCAAAAAGTCTTTATTTCTTTGCTCCCAAGACCCTTGTTCCCTCTTCCTTAATCCAAAAACTTGCTCCTTGTTCCAAAAATCTATACCTTGCGTAACACACCAAGTAGAACATAGTGACGTTTCAGGATTTCAATTTCAACGAACAATTATTCGAGGGCATACAAAGTATGGGCTTCAACAACCCAACGCCTATACAGGAAATGGCCATACCCGTAGTTTTAAAGGGTCATGATCTTATTGCCTGCGCACAAACCGGTACCGGTAAAACCGGCGCTTATTTGCTGCCTATATTAAATTTCATCAGCAATAGCAATAAACACCATACCAGCGCGCTTGTATTGGCGCCCACCCGTGAGCTTGCCCAGCAAATTGACCAGCAGGTAGAAGGACTGGCTTATTTTACGGGCATTAGCTCCATAGCTGTATTTGGTGGTGGCGATGGCGCCGTTTACGAGCAGCAACGCCGGGGCATTCAAAATAATGTAAACATTATTATAGCTACACCCGGCAGGCTGATTGCCCACCTTACATCAGGGGTTTTAAAGCTGAACCACCTTACCCATCTGATACTGGACGAAGCCGACCGGATGCTGGACATGGGTTTTTCTGATGATATCAAAAAAATCATCAGTTATCTGCCCAAAAACAGGCAAACGCTGCTTTTCTCAGCCACTATGCCTGGCCGTATCCGCGCACTGGCTAAGGCCATCATGAAGGAACCCGAGCAGATCAATATCGCCTTGTCGCAACCCGCTGTAGGTATCGATCAACAGATCTACCGTTTGCATGATCAGCAGAAAACACCTTTGCTGCAACTCATCCTGCGCGATTCTGCCTATGCCAGCACCATCATTTTTGCATCGCGTAAGGAGATCGTTAAATCATTATACAAAGAACTCAAAGCCATAAAAATTAACGCCAATGCTTTTCACTCCGATCTGGAGCAGCGTGAGCGTGAAGAAATACTACTGCAGTTCAAAAACAAACAGTTGCCGGTAATTATCGGTACCGATGCCTTGTCGCGCGGTATTGATGTGGAGGGGATCGACCTGGTGATCAACTATGATGTTCCCGGCGACCCGGAAGATTATATCCACCGTATTGGCCGTACCGCGCGTGCAGCCACTACAGGAACCGCCATTACTTTTGTAAATCACCGTGATGAACGTAAGCTTAAGAACATCGAACAACTCATAGAACGCCCTATCCGCCTGGTAGGTTTACCCGATGAGCTGGCCGCTATACAGCCTACGCATAGCCATAGTGCCGATCGATCGGACAATAAAAAGAAACCCAACAGACGTTTTAATAAGAAAAAACCAAAGAACAATACTAATACCCAAAAATGAACAGGAGCACAGCCCCAAAGCTGCTTTTAAGCGTACTATTAGGCGTAACATTATTAACACCTGCTGTTAATGCCAACGCACAAGACAAAAAAACATCAGGCAATCCCGTGGTTGAAGGCTGGTATGCCGATCCCGAAGCCAAAATATTTAACCACCAGTACTGGCTATATCCTACATACTCTGCCAAATACAATGAGCAGGTATTTATGGATGCCTTTTCATCGCCCGATTTGGTGCATTGGACCAAACATCCACATATTATTGATACCAGCGGAGTTAAATGGGTGAGGCGTGCTCTTTGGGCTCCCGCAGTTACCGAAAAAGATGGTAAATACTACATTTTCTTCGGCGCTAACGATATCCAGAACAATAACGAAAAAGGCGGCATAGGTGTAGCTGTAAGCGACAAGCCCGAAGGCCCTTTCAAAGACTACCTGGGCAAACCCCTTATCGACCAGATCATTAACAAAGCCCAACCTATCGACCAATTTGTTTTCCGTGACGATAACGGCCAGTACTATATGATATACGGAGGCTGGGGTCAATGTAATATAGTGAAACTAAAGAACGATTTTACAGGTGTTGAGCCTTTTGAAGATGGTGTAATCTATAAGAAAATAACCCCCGAAGGCTATGTAGAAGGCCCTGTAATGTTTAAGCGCAAGGGTAAATATTACTTTATGTGGAGCGAAGGCGGCTGGACCGGTCCGGATTACCGGGTGGCTTATGCCATTGGCGACACCCCTTTTGGTCCATTTAAGCGCATTGGCACTATTTTGAAGCAGGATGCCAGCATTGCCACCGGCGCAGGCCATCATTCGGTAATCAACGTACCCGGTACAGACGAATGGTATATTGTTTACCATCGCAGACCGCTTACCGAAACGGATGCCAACCACCGGGTGATGTGTATCGATAAAATGTACTTTGACAAGGATGGCAACATTCAACCCGTGAAGATTACGAACGAAGGCGTTACTGCCAGGAAGCTCAAGTAGAAAACTTTTTAAACCTTTAATTTTAACACTTTTTTAGTCGAAAACAGGGTAAAATAGCTTAGTTATTCATCATTTTTATTACGTTTTACCTCCATTTTAACACTTTTTAACAAATTTTTGATGGATTTTGAAACGTTTAAAAAGCATTAATTTATTTACTGCCAAACAGCTCCATACCAACGGTCGATTTTTGATCTTTTTTTTCTCTTAACCAAACAGCCCGCTTGTCTTTTGAAAGACAAGCGGGCTGTTTGATATATAAATGTACGAAATTTAAAGAGACGATCAAACTTGCGGGCGGAGAAAATTTGCCATACTGAACAAAGTGAAGCATCTGTTTCGCGATACACCTATCGAAGAAGATCCTTCGTTCCTCAGGATGACAAATATTAGGATAGACAAGCGTGACGTGTCACTTTTTAAAAACAATAGCCCATACGACCAAGCCCACTATAGCCGCCATAATTACATAGCTGGCGGGGCGGGCAAAATTCAGCGTCCAGCCCATAAACCTGATGCGTTTGGGAACGATTGTGCGCGGATCGTTTTTATTGAAATAAAATACCCCGTATTTATAGTTTGAGCCGTCTTCGATAGGTTCCATATCACCAGTAATTTACTTACTCAAATATAAACTTTAATTACCCAAACAAATCACTGCTCAAATACCTGTCGCCGCGGTCGCAGCAAATGAAGACTATAACCCCTTCTTTGAGCTCAGCAGCCAGTTTGATAGCTGCTGCCAGTGCACCACCACTACTCATGCCGGCAAATATGCCTTCGGTTTTGGCCATTTCACGGGCCATCTGGGTGGCTTCTGCTTCGGAGATATCCATTACCCGGTCGACCCGGCTGGCATCAAATATTTTTGGCAGATAGGCTTCAGGCCAGCGGCGGATCCCCGGAATGGATGAACCCTCGGTAGGCTGGCAGCCTATTATCTGTATGTCTTTATTCTTATCTTTAAAATACCGGGAGCAGCCCATAATGGTGCCCGTGGTACCCATTGCGCTTACAAAATGGGTTATTTTACCTTCGGTATCACGCCATATTTCCGGACCGGTAGTTTTTACGTGGGCCATGTAATTATCGGGGTTCGCAAACTGGTTCAGCAGGAAATAGCCTTCGGTAGCGCCTTTTTCTTCGGCATAATCGCGGCAAAGCTCAATTCCTTCCAGCAAGGTTACTTTGGCGCCATAGGCCTCCATGGTTAAGGTACGCTCCCGGGTGGAATTGGAGGGCATCACCAGTTCAATTTCCAGTCCAAAAAGCCGGGCTATCATAGCCAGGGCGATACCGGTGTTGCCGCTGGTTGCTTCAATGAGTTTAGTCCCGGGCTTGATATCACCCCGTTCAATAGCGCTGCGGATCATGTTGAGCGAAGCCCTGTCTTTTACACTGCCGCCGGGGTTATTGCCTTCCAGCTTGGCGTATATTTTTACGTTGGGATTGGGGTTAAGTTTTTGTATTTCAACCAGGGGCGTATTTCCTATGATATCAATAATGCCAGCCATAAATTTTATCTTTTTAGTATCAAGCCGTTAGTATCAAGTATCACGACGTTCTTCTTTTGCTATGTATATACAATCTCTTTAAAATCTTGATACTTGATACTAACTACTCGATACTATATTACACTTCATCACTTTTCAAAGTCCGGTGACTCGGGCTATGGTACACTCTCGAGTGCGGGGGTACACTTTTAGTAAGCCATACGTTACCCCCTATAAGGCTGTTATGTCCAATAATGGTTTCGCCGCCCAGGATGGTAGCCCCGGAGTATATCACCACATGATCTTCCACCGTTGGGTGCCGTTTGGTATTGGCCATACTTTTATCCACACTCAGGGCGCCCAGGGTAATACCCTGGTACAATTTTACATGGTTACCGATGATGGCGCTTTCGCCTATCACAATGCCGGTACCGTGGTCGATATAAAAATACTCGCCGATTATTGCAGCCGGATGTATGTCGATACCCGTTTTAGAATGCGCGTATTCCGTCAGTATCCGGGGGATCAAAGGCACGTTGTCGGTATACAAACTATGCGCCAGGCGATATAAGGATATGGCTAAAAAGCCCGGATAGGTGCGCACTACTTCAAACTCACTTTGTGCGGCAGGGTCGCCATTAAAAATGGCCTGTATATCGGTATTCAAGATCCTGAACAGCTCCGGCAGTCCTTTAAAAAACCGGCTGGCGCGTTCTTTATTATCACAATCGTCGCAGCCTTTGGTTACCTCCATCATGTGGTGCAGTTCATTCTCCAGCAGGGTAAACTCTGCCTTAAGAGCGGCAACATCAGCAAATATTTGTCCGGTTTGCTCGGGATATAGCAAATGAATTACCTGGAGCGCCCACCGGGTGATCTCCTTGTTCGACGGCACGGCCTCAAGCCTTTGCTGCTTGTTAAAAATTTGCTCGTAAAAATCCTCACTCATGTTTTATACGGGCTGTTGTAGAAAACAGCGCGTTATAAATGCAAGTTTAGGCAAAAGAATGTGTTTTGTATGTAAAAAACGCTACTTAATTGATAGATATAGATGCTTGGCGGTGGGCGAGTTATTGGTGAAGTGGTGTTTTGCCCAGCGTAGATGACTCACCCCGCCTGCGCTTCGCTGGACGACCCTCTCTTCAGCTTCGCTGGAAAGAGGTTGGGGAAAAGTACATGACACGCCCGGCCACCGTCTCCTTCCATGCGTCATTGCGAGGTACGAAGCAATCTCTACATAGGCAGATCGGCTATTCAAGGTTTACTCTGTACAGTATAGAGATTACTTCGTGCCTCGCAATGACGTTTTTTTATATTTCCGCCCTCTTTCCGCCGCAGGCGAAGAGAGGGTCGGCGAGCGAAGCGATGCCGGGGTGAGTCGATGCCGGTTGCTATGTATCCCAAAAAAAAGAAAAATAATTCTTGACAATTCGATATTAATCGTAATATTGCAATATATATTATGGGAATCACCAAAACAGAAATATTTACCGACGAGCAAAACAAACTGGCCGTGCAGTTAAAAGCCATAGCGCATCCGGCGCGTATTGCCATATTGCAGCACATTATAGCGGCCAAAGCCTGCATCTGCGGCGATCTGGCCGATGAACTTGGTTTGGCGCAGCCCACCATTTCGCAACATCTTAAGGAGTTGAAAAACGCGGGATTGATACAGGGCACCATAGAAGGCGTAAGCGTTTGCTATTGCATAGAGCCCAAAGCCTGGAGTGATTTACAAATGAAATTAAATGTGTTATTCTCTTCGTACAAGGACCTGAGTAGTTGTTGTTAAAATTTTTTATATTGATCAATCGCAATATTGCAATAATAAAATATATCAATCATGAACAAAGTAGAGTCTATCAATTGGTCAACGTTTAAGGAAACGCTGCTACAACACCCCGACCTGGACCTCCAATTTCAATATGCCGAAGGTAAACTGGTGGATGCGGCTTATCACATCACCGAAATTAAACAGGCGCCCATCACCTCTGTTGATTGCGGCGGTGTAATGAATGCCTGGACAGAGATCATTGTACAATTATGGGTTCCCGAAGCCGAACAGCAGGAACGATCTATGAAGGTAAAAAAGGCTTTGTCTATTGTGGATATTGTAGAAAAAATGCTGCCGCTCAACCCTAACGGAACGGTTAAAATAGAATTTGGCAATTCGGAATTTGATACGCGCCAGATGTTTCCGGGAGATATGATCGTGAACGGCGAAAGCCTGATCATCGACCTGCGCCCGGATGCTGTGCAATGTAAAGCGATCAGTCGCGGCGGGAGTTGCGGAACAAACGAAAAGGGCGAGGAATGCTGTGCACCAGAGCCTGCAAAACCAAAGGTAGAATTGAAGAACCTGGCTGTTAAAGCTGAAGCCTGCTGTACACCGGGTTCAGGCTGTTGCTAAATATTTACGAATACAGATATGATCATAGAACAGGCACAACCTTACAAGCAGGAGATCATTGCATTGCTGGAGTCGCAAAAGCTCCCTGTAAATGATCTTCCGGATAACTTAGATGATTTTCTGGTTGCCATACAAAATCAAAAAGTTGTTGGCGTTGCGGGATTGGAGATTTACGGAAATTTTGGTTTACTGCGCTCACTCGCCGTACACCCCGAATTCAGGAATGCGGGCGTAGCGCAACAATTGCTACAACGCATAACTGAAGAAAGCAGCTCAAAAGGCCTCGTGGCACTTTACCTGCTCACGGAAACGGCAGCAGATTATTTTGACCGGAAAGGCTTTCTGCGCATTGGCAGGGATGAAGTGCCACCCGAGGTGCAGCAATCATCGGAGTTCAGCCATGTTTGCCCGGTCTCTGCCATCGTCATGAAAAAAACACTAAAAAAATAATAACTAATGAAAAATGTATTGGTGCTTTGCACCGGAAACAGCTGCCGCAGCCAGATAGCTGAAGGTTACCTGCGTTATTTTGCAGGCGACAAAGCCAATATTTACAGCGCGGGTATCGAAACACATGGGGTTAATCCGCGGGCTATTGAGATCATGAAACGCGATGGAATCGACATCTCCCATCACACCTCCAACAATGTTAATGAATACCTGGATATTGATTTCGACTATGTGATCACCGTTTGTGATAACGCCAAAGAGAGCTGCCCGTATTTCCCGACAAAGGCTGTAAAACTGCATTACAACTTTCCCGACCCGGCGAAAGCTACAGGTACAGAAGCGGAGATCATGGAGAAATTCAGACAAGTGCGCGAAATGATCAGGCAGTATACCCAAAACTTTGTTAACGAGAATTTAAAAACATCCCATGCCGGTTGAACATTGCGCCCCGGTGGTTGAGCGTAAAAAGCTGAGCTTTTTGGACCGGTACCTTACGCTCTGGATATTCCTGGCGATGGCCATAGGGGTGGCTGTTGGTTATTTTATTCCTTCATCGGCCGGGTTCATCAATTCATTTTCCAGCGGTACAACCAATGTTCCACTGGCTATCGGTTTGATCCTGATGATGTACCCGCCATTGGCCAAAGTAAAATATGAAAACATGGGCCAGGTATTTAAAGATACTAAAGTATTAAGCGCCTCTTTGGTGCTCAACTGGGTAGTAGGACCAATACTGATGTTCTTTTTGGCCATAACCCTGCTACGTGATCATCCGGCTTACATGATAGGATTGATCCTGATCGGCCTGGCCCGCTGCATAGCCATGGTGGTAGTATGGAACGAGCTTGCCGAAGGGAACCGCGAATATGCCGCCGGGCTCATCGCCCTTAATAGCATTTTCCAGGTATTACTCTACAGCGTATATGCCTGGGTATTTATCACCGTTTTGCCGCCGTTATTCGGCCTTAAAGGTCTGACAGTACATATTACCATGGGCGAGATAGCCAAAAGCGTGGGTGTTTACCTGGGCATCCCGTTTGCCGCCGGCATCATCAGCAGGTACACGCTTATCAAGATGAAAGGTGAAACCTGGTTCCAACAAAAATATGTACCCTTTATTTCACCTATTACGTTGATCGCCTTGTTATTTACCATCGTGTTGATGTTTAGTCTTAAAGGCGGTCTTATTGTACACATCCCTTTTGATGTTGTGCGGATAGCTATACCGCTGGTTATCTACTTCGCCGTAATGTTCCTGCTGAGTTTCTTCATCGGTAAATCATTCGGGGCCGATTATTCAAAAAGCACCTCCATCGCATTTACGGCCACGGGGAATAATTTTGAACTGGCTATCGCGGTAGCCATCGGCGTGTTCGGCATTAATTCCGGCGAAGCTTTCGCAGGTGTTATCGGTCCGCTGGTGGAAGTACCTGCTTTGATCGCCTTGGTAAACCTGGCTTTCTGGTTCAGGAAGAAATACTATTTAAGCAAGTAACAAGACTGATAATCATGTCATTGCGAGAGGAACGACGAAGCAATCTCCTCCCGTTCTCATCGGCAAGAATAGCTACGAGATTATTAATGCTGTTAATTGTTTTTTAAGGTATTAATGAGCTCCCGCTGGTCGGTTATCCACGCTGCGCCCGCAATTGACATATTTAATAATACGTTTTACCTTTATCTTATTACCTTTATTTTATTAACCAAAATATTCCATGAAACGACGTTCATTCCTGAAAGCTTCAGCTTTAACGGCCGCGGCAGCCGGTATATCAACCCAAAACAGTATGGCAGCCATCACCAAAGAAAAAAGCAGTACCGAGTTTTACGAGTTGCGTACCTATCTCCTAAAAAACGAAACGCAGCAAAAACTGGTGGAGGATTATTTTCAAAACGCAGCCATCCCGGCACTCAATAAACTGGGCTGCAACCACATCGGCGTGTTTACCGAGCTAAAACCCGAGGGGCAAACCAAAATTTACGCGCTGATTCCGTTTAACAATCTAACCGATTTTTTAAACGTACAGGAAAAACTTAACCTCGACCCGGTTTACCTGGAAAAAGGAGCTCCTTATTTAACCGCCCCGGCTACCGAACCAGCTTATGAGCGTATTGAAAGTTCGTTATTAAAAGCGTTCAAGCATATGCCCAAAATGGAAGTGCCCAAAAAAGGTCAGCGTATTTTTGAGCTGCGCCGGTACGAGCACCCCAGCGAAAGCGCGGGTCAAAAGAAACTGGAAATGTTTAATGATGCCGGCGAGATAGATATTTTTAAAAAGCTGGGTTTTAATCCCGTGTTTTTTGGCGAAGTTATTATCGGCGATCACCGGCCCAACTTAACCTATATGATCACGTTTGACGACCTGGATGCCAAGGCCGCACACTGGAAAGCTTTTGGCTCCAACCCCGAATGGAAAAAGGTAAGCAGTATCCCCGATTACGCCGATGCTAAGCTGATAACCCATATTACATCAACATTGTTACAGCCAACAGCGGCGTCGCAGGTTTAATTAAAGGGGCAGCAGTGATAATAATCGCTTGCTTTTAGTGTTCATATTACACTATATTTACATTAACCAATTTTAAAAGTAAATCGATGACAACCAGACGTTCATTTCTCAAAACTTCGGCATTAATTTCTGCCGGACTTTTAGCGGCTCCGAACTTATTTGCTTACGATAAAAAGTATATCGGCCTGCAATTGTATACCGTGCGTGATGCCATGTCAAAAGACCCGGCAGCGGCTTTGGCTAAAGTTGCCCAGGTTGGCTATACCTCCGTTGAGGGCGCTACCTATACCGGCAACGAATTGTTTTACGGCATGGATGCTAAAGCATTTAAAGCGCTTTTAAAACAAAACGGCCTCATTATGCCAAGCGCGCATTACCGCCTGGGCGAAGAGCAGGTAAACGGCGCCTCACAAAAAGGCACTATCCTGAATGATTGGGAAAAAGCGGTTACCGATGCAGCCGAAGTGGGTGTGAAATATATGGTATGCGCTTACTTATCAACACCAGAGCGCGGCAACCTGGATCATTATAAAAAAATAGCCGAAGATTTTAACAAAGCAGGCGAGATCTGCAAAAAATCGGGCATACA
The DNA here is from genome assembly GCF_041355315.1 of Mucilaginibacter sp. RCC_168. Taxonomy (NCBI): domain Bacteria; kingdom Pseudomonadati; phylum Bacteroidota; class Sphingobacteriia; order Sphingobacteriales; family Sphingobacteriaceae; genus Mucilaginibacter; species Mucilaginibacter sp. RCC_168. Next base: position 213,908 of record NZ_JBFUPN010000009.1, on the reverse strand, counting down.
ACTTTGCTACCACAACCACGATTTTGAATTTATACAGGAAAATGGCAAATATCCATACGAGATCCTGCTGGCAGCAACTGATAAAAACCTGGTGAAATTTGAAATAGACCTGTACTGGTTAACCAAAGCCAACCAGGACCCTATCGCGCTGATTAACGAGCACCCCGGCCGATTCCCGCTGTGGCATGTGAAAGATCTGGATAAAACGCCCGAACGCAAATTTACAGAGGTTGGCAACGGCATCATCAACTTTAAAAAGATATTTACCCAGGCCAATAAAGCAGGTTTAAAATACTTTTTTGTAGAGCAGGACATTTGCCCCGGCGATCCTTTCGACAGTATTACCCAAAGCATTACCTACATTAAAAAGAACTTAGTTTAAAAATACTGTTACAATAGCACATTATACACAAACCATCGTTTTATATATAAAGCGATGGTTTTGTTTTATCATACCCGGTCGCTCCTGCACAAATTTTAATACCTATGAAAATGCAGATCGATATCAATATGATAAAATGCCTGCTGATAGCATTGGCAGCATCATTCCTGTTTGCCTGCGCGGCAGAAGCGCAGCAAGGCAAACAGCTAAAACCTCTGCTTAAACAGCTGGAGTTAGCGTATCAGGCTTAAGGCCTTTTTCAAATCAGGGTCTGTTTTATTCACTATGTCTTCCAGACTATATTCTACCGGGTAATCGGGCATAATGCCGCGGCCCGGCGCAGGGTGCCTGGCAACCGACACAAAGCGTAACAATGGAAACTCAACAACGATATGCGTATTGGGTAATGTTAAATGTTGTATAGTTCCGCCGCTACAGCCCTCGGCACCGCCTGCCGTTTCCCGGCCAATAAATTTGGCGTTTTTACAAAATGTTTTGATGGCTGTTGCCGAAAGCGCTCCTGAAGAAAAGGTAGCGCCATCAATTAACACCAACAAATTGCCTTTGAAGTGAGCCGTTTTATCAAGAGGGGCGATGCCAAGCAAATTTCCAAAAACAGGTCTGAAATCAACATGATAATAAGCGCCCTCTTTAATATTTGTTGGTTTAAAGCTTTGGTTAAAGCTTGCTGTTTTTTCGGTATCAAAGTATTTTTCAAAATGATTGATGGCGGGGTTAGGCAACTTTGATCTTACATCGCCCACCATAGGGAAAGGCGTATCAGCCAGATAGCTCAATAATTTTGCTCCCACCCTGATATCGCCACCTGTGTTATGCCGCAGATCAATGATCAGGTTTTTTATCCCTTTTTCATGGACCTGTTTAAAAGCCTCCTTAAAAATAGTTGTATCGTTATATTGATAACTATGCACCTCAAACCATGCAGTTGAGCCGCTTTTTAAAAATCGCAAGGGTAAATAATCTGTGTTTTTAGCTATTATCCAGCCGGCATAATTATCAACCGTTTTGGGATGCTCCAATTGCGCGGCGCCTTTCACGGCGGCATTAACGTCCATAGTTTTTAATACGCCTTGTTTAGTGCGCAGGGAAATATGATAAGGAGGAGTCCAGTGGTAATAGTAATTGCAGGCATCCTCAAAACCGTCATATTCACTCAAAAATAATTCTTTAAAGGTTTTATTATGTCCATCACCGGCATACAGATCAGATCCGTGATCGATAATAGCGGCAACAGGAACATTATTTATACTTACTATTTCATCTCCGGTATGAAGTTCCGCTATCTGATAGGTGGTGATCCAGGCCTGGTTACCGCGAACTAATACTTCAAAAGGTAAATGCGGTACTTTGGCCTCTTTGTATGCTTCGGAATGTTTTAACTGTGTATGCCCGCAACCGAGTTTGCTTATCAGCGGATAAACCCGGCTAATAAAATCTTTTTCGGACAAGGGCGTATCAATGGACCCGGCCACCTGATCATAAACTTTCTGCAAGCTGTCTGGGGTCATATACATGCCATACGCCGGATGCATCTCCTTAATGGCCGACCAAAGTATAGAAAGATCGTCACGCATGCTTTTTACAGCTAATTTTTGAATCGCGGTATCTGCACTGGTCGGCTTTAATGATGCCTCTTTTTTAGACCCCGGCTGATGACAAGCTGTAATTATAATCGCTGTAAAAAAATAAAGGAAAGTTTTGAAGACCGGCTCAAGGTTTGTTTTCATTGTTAATAAGGGGATGTGTACTGTTTTTAAATATAAATAAAAACAGATACATTGTCTGAACCATAATTCGCCTGATTAAAGGATTCTAATCAAGGTTCAAATATCCCCTCTTCGCTCGCGGAACCGGCTGAAAAAAACCAAGGCCAGTATGCAAAGCACACACCCGCAAATACCGTTAAGCCGCAGGCCATAGTCGTGCCCCGGATCTTTACCATAAACGGTTAAAAAGGCAAATAGTGCTATACCCAGTGTTTGGCCAAGCTTCACAAAAAGATATTTCACCGCGAAGAACATCCCCTCGCTGTTCTCACCGGTTTTTTTGGCGTCGTTCTCAGCAATTTCGGCCAGTATAGCATTGGGTAATATGCCCAGCGATGCCAGCGGGAACGATGTGCTTAACACCAATATATAAACCTGTGCCTTTGGCGATAGCGGGAGTTTTCCCAGGAAAAATATGGCTACAAAAATGAGACTTAACCAACCGAACGAAAAAAGCATAATGGGTTTTTTACCTATCTTTTTAGACAAGTAATTGATGAGCGGGTAAAACACCAATGAAAACAACACCATAACCGCCATCAGCAAACCGCCCATTGATTCGGGCAGGCGCAGCAGCACCTTCACAAAAAACAGTAAGCCGCTCGATATGATACTGAGCGCCATGTAGTACGAAAAATCGGAAATGAGGTAGTACTTAAAATTGCTGTTGCTGAAAGTTAAGCGAATTGCCGAAAGCAAGGGCAGGTGGGATGGGAGGCTCCTCGAGTATTTCTTCTCATCAATAGCCAAAACGGGTACCAGCATTGCGAGGCCCGCAAACACACAGAGACCCAAAACGGTGTATTGTACAGCGGTATCCCGGTTGGGTGTATGGAAGATGTGCTGCAGCAGATCGGCAAAATTATTGACCAGGGCCGATATAATAATACCTATCACAAAACCAAACTGCTGCAAGGAGGATAACCTTACTTTTTCGGCGCCGGTACGCGCCAGTTCAGGCAACAGGGCATTGTATGGAATGATGTAAGTTGTTGCACCCATAAAAAACCCGATAAGCGTAAACGTGAGCCATATGGCATTAGTGATACTTTCGCCTTTAACCGGGGGATAAAAAGTAAGCGAGCAAAAAAGTATCGCCGGTACAACCGCCCATTTCATAAAGGGAATACGCCGGCCTTGCTTATTGTTGCTTTTATCGCTCAATGAGGCTATAAAAGGATCAAACAGGGCATCCACAAACCTGCCCGAAGCCGCTATAAGCGACATGATATTAAACACACCAAAAACAAGCAATTGGGGCACTAAGGGTATCAGTCCGGCGTTGGATGGCGGCAAATAGAAATAGGGCAGCATCACGATGATGAGATTGGTCATGATGCTCCAGCCTATCATTCCACAGGCATAAGCAAGTTGTTTTGAAAGTGGCAGTTGAGCAGCCGGCATATATGCAATATGCAAATATTATGCAGATGTGCAAATTATAGATGTGCAGATTATAGATGATGGATAAATTGAATACTTTTAGCATCATCTGCACATTTGAAATTTGCACATCTATCATCTACAACCCTGAATAATAATCGTACCCCTGCTCGGCCCAGTAATCTGGCGGGCGGGTATCACTAAAGCTCATACTGCCAATGCGTTTTAAGTTTTTAATCCCGTATTTCACCGGGATGATCAGGCGTAAAGGCGCACCATGTTTGGGCGGCAGTGGCTTTTCGTTCACCTCATAGGCCAGCAGTGTTTGCGGATGCATGACGCTGGGCATATCTATCCCAACATAATACTCCTTATCCGGGGTGGCTAATCCCACATATTGTAATTCCGTTTCGGCACCGAGCTTAAAATGATTGATAAAATCACTGAATTTCACTCCACCCCAATGCGATATCTGATCCCAACCCTCCACACATTTAAAATCATATACAATATCTGTTTTGGGCAGGGCCTTTAAATCATCCAGCGAGATCTGCAATACTTCACCGGTATGTTTTTTTACCTGCAATTTCCAGGCATCTATGTCTATTTTTCCTTCCGAACCGATGTCGCTGTTATGGCGCACATTTTTTGCCGCCATTTCTTTGGGATAGGTTTTAACCAGGTTGTTATTGCTAAAAATACGGCGAAAAGCCAGTTCTGTTTTGTTCAATGCCCTTCTTAATGGCGCACGGGCGCCCGCGGTCATGGTCCGTGCTTCCTCGGGCGAATTGTATAACCATTTCCAACCGCCATACGCCACACTCCCCGCCACAATAAAAGTACCGAACGAGAGAAAGTTGCGCCTCGTGATCTTCTGCTCAACGGTAAGCGGTTTTTTAGGCGCTTTCTGCTTTTTACTGAATGTTTTTTTCATCACTTGGTGGTGTAATTTCAATAACAGGTTTAGGTTCGTCGTTTATCACTTCAAATCCGGAGATTACTGACCGGAAGTTGTTCCACCCGGCCAGGATCACCTGCACCACATGGATCACAAAAAAAAGCACATAGCCAATAGTCAGCGCGAAATGAAGGATCCGTGCAAAATGGTAGCCCCCGCAAAGCCAGGTGAGGTAATAAAACTGTACCGGCTTATAAATAGCCAGTCCGGTTATCACCGAACCCATGCCCATGATGATGATAGCTGTATAAGCGATACGCTGGGCGGCATTATACTTGTTTTGTGGCGGCGCCATTTTACGGATATGCAGATCGTGCAGTAACACCAGCCAGGCCTCTTTGAATGAATTTTTTTTTGGCACCAGTTCGCGCCATTCGCCCGATATGATAGTGTACAGCACATACAAAATACCATTCAGCGTAAAAAACCACATAAACAAAAAGTGAAAAGCCATCCCTTCTGAAAGGCGGTGGGGGATACGCAAAGCATTGTAAAACCAATCGGGGAAAAAGCTGAAAAAGGTATGTCCGAACAAGGTTATCTTATACTCGTCATTTGCCCAATAGATCAGCATTCCGCTCCATATCATAATGGTGAGTATCGGAAAGTTTACCCAATGCGTCCAGCGCATGGCTAAAGGATGTTTCTCTTTAATAACTTTCATCAAGGGGCAATTAGTGAATTAGTGATTTAGTGAATTAACGATTTCCTCTTATTTGCTTGCGTTAACCGTTGTTGTAAGATTGGCTTTTGCGGCAGCCAGTATTTCGCCGTTGGTTTTGTTTTGCACCAGGCCTATTACTTCCCAATCCTGGGCATTAACGCCTTCGGGCAAAGCAATGCTGGTACTGCCATTACCACCTGCACTTAACGGCTGGCTTTGTATTTTACGCACAATTTGAACATGCGATAAAGTGCGACCACCATTTTCGCCTCGTTGAACTTTGGTTTGCGCTGCTTTTTGCACCAGGGCCAAAAGCAGATCGCTGTTTTTTTCGGCGCCGGCTACATGGTACTGTATGGTAATATGATCCGGTCCTTTTTGTGTGTTAAGGGTTAAAGTTGCCGCGGAATTAGTTCTCAGACCGGCGGTGATAGCATTGCGCAAAGTACCTTCTTCCGAACCTACAAATTCCTTTTTGCCGTTAACCACAATTTGCGGTGTATAAACCGATTGCAGGTTTAACCAATTGGCGTACTGATTTTGGCGTTTGGAGTAATCGGCGCTGCTAAAAACATCTTTCCAGCCCAGGCGGTTCCAATAATCAACATGAAATGCCAGTATATAAACCAGCTTGTCCTTGTCTTCTTTTTGTATCCGGGCCACCAGCTCATCGGCTGGGGGGCAACTGGAGCAGCCCTCTGAGGTAAAAAGCTCCACTACGGCAAAACCTTTGCCATCGGCTGCTATTTTATTTTTTACCGGGGCCTTATCTTTAGGAATAATAAAAGCCGCCAATACCATAACCGCGGTTATAAAACCGGCGGCAAGGGCAAATATTTTAATTGATCTCATATTGCTGTTGTTTGATATACGTTTTTCCTGCTTAGTCGGGTTGCGTATCGTAACCTTACAATAAATTTTATTTTTTCTTTTAAGAATGCCGGTTGGGTTATACCGGCACAAATCTTTTATAATTATGAGGTATATGTAAATTTAATTAATAAATAGGATTATATCACGGCGACTTAAAAAAACAAGTGTTGCTTTGTAAGGATTTAAATGTGCTTACGACTAATGTTTAAATGTTATAAGTAAATTTATTTAATGGTAACTGAAAAACAATTACTGGACCCGCGCAATTGGGTAAACGCCCATGCCGATTACCTGTATTCGTACACGCTGTCGCGTCTTAATGATGAAGAACAGGCGAAGGACCTGGTGCAGGAAACCTTTTTGGCAGCTTTAGAAAAAGTGAATCGCTTTGAGGGCAAAAGCACCGAGCGGACCTGGCTTACGGCTATTCTGAAAAATAAGATCATTGATGTGTACCGTAAAAAATCATCGGGCCTGGCCAACATAAGCGAGAAAAAAGCCGAGGAAGAACAAAAAGATTTTTTTGAGGAAGATACCGGTCATTGGACCGAAGCCCACCAACCCCTGCCATTTGGCATTGAAGATCATGAACCGCTGAGAGGTAAGGAGTTTAACCATATCCTGCAATTATGTATGCAAAAACTCCCTGTGCTATGGAAGTCGGTTTTCACCATGAAACATATGGACGATGCCGCTACGGAATTTATCTGCAGTGAACTCCGGGTTACCCAGGCCAATTTTTGGGTTATTATTCACCGGGCCAAGCTTAGTCTGCGGGCTTGCCTGCAAAAAAACTGGATCTAAAAACATTAACCATGAATCACTTAAAACGAGTTATATACAACTGCAAACAAGCCACCCTGCTCATCGAGAAACGACAGATCAAAAGCTTGAGTTTCCGCGAAACCATCGAGCTCAGGATACACTTGGCCGGTTGTTCCATGTGTCAGCTATACAATAAACAAAGTCAGGTTATCCACCAGATGGTGCTGCAGCTTTTCCATGATACCGAACAACAGGCATCAACGCTCTCGCTTGATGAAAACTTTAAAAAAGAACTGCAGGATCGTATTGAAGAAGAACTGAATAAATAATTAAAATACTTTGTAAGGTTTATAAATGTGGCCCGACTAAGGGTTAAATGTTAATAACAAACCACACATTAAATTTTAAAAATCAAAGTATGAAATCAATTATTTCAGGCGCTTTAGCCGCAGGTTTAGTAGCCGTATGTTTAACCTTAAGCGTGCAAGCCAAAACAGTAAGTCCAGTAAAAATAGCAACCGTTGCGGTAAGCGATACCGGCAAAATGGGCAAGATGGATAAAATGGCGAAAGGTAAAAAAATGGACAAGATGTCGACCGACAAAATGGGCAAAGACAAAATGTCGAAGGGTAAAATGAGCAAGGATAAGATGTCAAATGACAAAATGGGCAAAAAGAAAATGTCAAAAGATACTGCAAGTAAAATGTGAGTTTGTGTATTGTTTTGAGTGGGAGGGGCTTATACTCCTCCCTTTTTTGTTTAATCTTTCCCCTATCTGGTGTAATGCAATAAAATTGTACCGCAAGCGAATGGTTTACAATTCACAAGCCTCAGTTCTGAATCATTTTTTAAAGGATTAAACGTTTGTTGTCCGTTACCAAGCGCAACAGGATTTATAAGCAAATAGAGCTCATCAACCAAATCATGTTGAATTAGCGATGATGCAAATGAATCACCGCCATAAACCATAATGTCTTTTCCTTGTTCATTTTTCAGGGCTTTTATTACCTCTTCTAAATTGCCGTTTATAATGGTGGTATTGTCCCATTTACTGGCCTCGAGTGTATTTGAAAAAACAATATTGGGGATCTCTGTGAATCGTTTTCCAAGTTTATACTCCGTTTCATCAGGATTGCTCGCTACATCGGCCCAATATGGGATAAAACCTTCTCCCGTTTTTCGCCCATGTAAAATGCAGTCAACATTTTTAAGATTGTCGATGCTAAAATCAGACATTCCGCTGTCCCATTTATTATCAAGCAAAATGTTCATTTGTAATTTTAACGTTCTCATGTCCATCCGTTTTAGGGTAAATTGATAGTTCAAAGTTACTTGCTCAATGGCAGCAGGAAAAGGCATGATCACGACATTTTAGCGTTATGATTACGACATTTTGGAGCCTGTTTTAAGAATTCAATGCCCACAATCGCATTACTCAAACACCATTTCCTCATCGGCCCAGCCTTCAAGCTCTTGTGGGTTATGGCTTACAATAAGGGTAGTTATATTCAGCTCTTTGATCACTGTTTTCAGCTCCATTATCAATTCGGCTTTCATTTTAGCATCAAGGGCAGAGAAGGGCTCATCCATTAACAGTATCCGAGGCTTGGTGGCCAACGCGCGCAATATGGCTAAACGCTGCTGCTGCCCACCCGACAGGTAATCGGGCTTGTGCTCCTGTAAAGTATCCAGTTTACCCAAAAGCAATAATCTTTTTATCCAGGCTTCATCCTTGGTGGCGTATTCCAGGTGTTGCCTTACGGTCATGTTTGGAAACAAGGCGTACTGCTGAAAAACAAAACCGGTATTTCTTTTTTGAGGGGGTAGGTTGATTTTTGTTTCCGCATTAAACCAGGTAATACCATCCGTTATGATGGTTCCTTGTTCTGGTGTTAACAACCCGGCTATGACCTTTAAAGATGTTGTTTTTCCCGATCCGGATGGCCCGTATATTTTGGTGATACTGCCGGTAGCAAACTGCCGGTTAACCCGCAATACCTGTTGCCCGTGATAGGCTTTTAGTTTTTTTTCGATAGCTATACTAATCATCCCAGTGGGCTTTTTGCCTGATATTTATTAAACACAAAAACACCTGTCACCAGTACAAAGGTAATGGCAAATAAAATGAGCGAATAATTATTGGCCATAGCGTAATCCCGCTGTTCCACAGCATCATAAACCGCGATAGACGCCACCCGGGTTACGCCCGGAATACTACCGCCAATCATGAGCACCACACCAAACTCGCCCAGGGTATGGGCAAAAGTAAGAATCGCTGCTGTTAATAAGGATGGTTTGATGTTGGGCAGCAGAACATACCTGAATGTTTGCCATTCGGTTTTGCCCAGGGTGTAGGAAGCTTCTGCTAAAGCCGAAGGCAATTGCTGTAAGGCCGATTTTACCGGGCCAACCATAAAGGGCACACTATAAATAACCGATGCCAGCACCAGGCCCTGGAACGAGAATACAAACTGCACATCAAATACTTTCTGCAGCCATTTGCCTAAACCATGCTGCGGACTAAAAGCCAGCAACAAATAAAAACCCAGTACCGATGGAGGCAGCACCAGTGGCATAGTAATAAAAGCTTCTATGATGATCTTAAAAAGCGACCGTCCCCTGGAGAGCCACCAGGCAAAGGGCAAGCCTATAACAAGCAGTATCAGGGTGGTGATACCGGCCAGTTTTAAGGTAAGCCAAATGGGTGAAAGATCCATCAGTTGGTATAGTATTGATTGTTTTTATGGAAGCTGGTAGCCATACGCAGTAAATATCCGTTTTGCAGCGGGGCTCAATATGTATTGGTAAAATTTTATGGCATCGGCGTTATTGGCTCCATGTTTTAACAGCACCAGTCCCTGCAATATGGGTTCATACTGTTTTGGGTCAATCACCTGATAGTACAGCTTTGTTTTGCTGCCGGTTTCTTTAATAAGCGACTGCGTGGTAAAGCCCAGATCAACCACCCCCGTGGTGATATAAGTATTTACCTGTGATATGCTTTCGCCGTTAACAATTTTGGGCTGTACATCGTCCAAAATACCTTTCCGCTGTAATAACTCAGTGGCTGCTTTACCGTAAGGCGCTATAGCCGGATTAGCAATGGCTATTTTTTTTATCCGGGCGCTCAATAATAAACGCTCCCAATTGGTAAAGCCGATATTTTGCGAGCTGCAGATGATCAAACTCCCGGCGGCATAAACAATGGGTTTCTTTTCGGCGAAACCGTTTTTAAACAAGGTTTCCGGAAAACTCATATCGGCCGACAGAAATACATCAAAAGGGGCGCCGTTGCTGATCTGGGCCACCAACTTTCCGGAGGAGCCAACAATAGGTTCGATCACGATACCGGTTCTTTGTTTAAAATCCTTCTGTAAAACCGTTATAACCGATTGCAGATTGGCCGCGGCGGCCACTCGTACATTCTGCGCCAGCACTATGCCATGCAGCAAAAGAGTTGCAAGTGATAAAAATGTAAGCCCCTTTTTATTCATAATGTTCAATAAAAGATACTAATATACACTGTTAGCCTATGAGTAATGGCTATTTGGCCGTTTTTTGAAGCAAAAACGATTAAATTAGGTGTATAATACTTATTTACACCGCGTTAAATAAGTGTACAAAGTACCTTTAATAGGATAATAAAAAGAAAACTATTATAATTGTATCCGGCCTGACACTAACCAAAACTAACCAGCTTCGATACCGGTAATTATTGATTACCGGTACCGAAGATCCCTTACCTGCTTGTGAGCATGTTGAAATTTTTATTGCGGTCATTTCTGTTAACCAAGGTTTTCTTTTTGTGCCTTATTATAAACGTGTGCGCGCAAAATACAGTACCCATAAATGATAAGGTACAGCAGCATATATTTGAATATAAACAGCTTTTATCCCTGGAAGATACCACCGGGAAACTTACTTTTAACCAGGTAAAAAACCTGGCGCTTACCGGCAGTTTCAAAGTTAACACCGAACCAACCCCCGTAACCAAACATCCCGGCTCTGCGTACTGGTACCGTTTGAAGATCGGTAAAAACCAGGGCACCAAAAACAGCTGGATCCTGGAGTTTTTTGATCAAACTATTGATAGTATTACCGTTTATTCACCCGGCATACAAGGTAATTACCAGGTAACTTATCTGGGCAGCCGACATCCCTTCGGGGCCCGGTTCTATCAGCATAAAAACCTCACGCTTAACCTAAACCCCAATGCCGATAATGATGGCGTTTATTACGTCAGGATCAAATCAAACCATTCAGTAAACATCATTATCGTACTCCGTTCGGTAAGCCGGTTTATCAGTTACGCGCTGGATGAGTATTTCTTTTTTGGTGTTTTTTATGGGATGATCCTGGTATTCGGTCTGTACAATTTCATGATGTTTATTGCCATGCGGCAGATACAATACCTGTATTACATCGCCTACAACATCAGCATTGGCTTATATGAAATGTGTGCCGATGGCATCGCTTATCAGTACATGTGGCCAAACGCCCCTTTCTGGAACCAGTATGCTTACGGCATAGCCTTATTTGCCGCCAGCATTTTCGCCGTGCTGTTTACCCAAAAATTGCTTAATTTAAAGGTTAATGCACCGCGCCTAAATAAACTTATCCGCTGGGTAATTGTAGGGCGGAGCCTGTTTTTTGCTGCCTGCCTTTTGATCAATAATTGCTGGTTCAATTATAAGATCATTGAGTTTATCCCCTTGTCGCTTGCTTTTTATGCGGGTTGTTATACTTTGCTTACCGGATATAAGCCAGCCCGCTTTTTTGTGATAGGCTATAGCTTTTTGCTCATCGGCTTTATTATCAAAAGCTGCATCGCCCTTAATATATGGTGGCTCCCTGTTACCGAGTTTGATTATTATAGCCTCAGTGGTTGTTTTATCATGGAGATGTTGTTTATATCCTTTGCCATTGGCGATAAAGTACGCATCCTGAAAAAAGAAAAGGATGATGCCCAGCACAGCATCATTATGCAGATGAAGCAAAACGAAGAGCTCAAAGATATACTCAACAAACGCCTGGAAGAACAGGTACAGGAGCGCACCAAAGAGCTGGTTGAAAAATCGGGTATGATAGCCGAACAGAACGAGGAGCTCAGGTCTGTTAATGAATTGCTGCAGCAACAAGCCGAAGAAATTTCAAGGATGAACATTTTGCTGGAAAAGGATAATATTATTTTACATAACGACATTGAAAAAGTTACGCACGACCGTGTAATGTCTGCCGAGGTTGATTTTGAAGAATTCAGCAGGATCTATCCCGACCGTGAAACCTGCTTTAAATTTCTGTCGGACTTAAAATGGGCCAATGACTATGCCTGTCGAAAGTGCAATAACACTCATTATGGCAGCGGGCACCTGCCTTACAGCCGCCGCTGCTCCAAATGCGGCTATGAAGAATCGGTAATAGCTTATACCATTTTACAGAATACGCGTATACCTATCAATAAGGCCTTTTACATGATATTTTTAATGTATTCTACCAAAGGCAAAATATCATCGCATAAGCTGTCGGAGATTCTGTCTATCCGTCAAAGTACCTGCTGGGCTTATAGCTCTCGGATTAAAAAAGTGATGGAAACCCGTAAAAAAGAGATCAAAGATGCCGGAAACAAAGGCTGGAGCAAGCTCGTGATCGACAATTCAGCTAATTAAGCCATTTCTCTGTTTATTAGGCCGTTACTATTCTTTCAGGCATAATGCCGCTCCTTCTTTTTTCTTTAAAATTAATTGCGATACAAGCGTATCACAAATATTTATTTTATTTATAAAAACCCTCTCTGCAACGTTAAGCGGCCCTTTTATAAAGTTTATGAGCCTGTGCTTAAAGCGTATCGAATTTTATATAACTTATTATCAATCAGTTATTTATGAATATTTTTCTTGCTTATTACGTTTAAAATAACATAAATTTGTTACAACATTTATAAACCGTACATAACACTGCCTTCCTGAAAAACACATTGCACTGGTGTATTTGATACACGGGTTAAAATTCCAAATATTTTAAGCTGTGGTTAAATTACATGTAATGTTTTGCGCCTGCTGCAGATGGACCGTACGTGAAGACCGATGCACAAAAAACCAATTAACTAATAACAACTTATGAAGATCAATTACAATTTAAAATGGCTGGCGGTATTTATCCTGCTATCCGCCGGCGTATTTTACTCCTGTAAAAAGGATTCCCGCGCTTCGGCGGCGGTTACGCCCGGACAGGATACTCAAACCGTATCCCGCGCCGCTAATGAGGTGGTAAATGCCTGGGTCACGACATCCGACAGGTCGAAACAGTTAGAGGCACAAACCAGTTTCAATTTCGCTGCCGACGCCGGCACCAATGCCACCACCGTAACCGTTGACGAAAACGTAACCTACCAGGGCATCGATGGTTTTGGCTTTACCTTAACTGGAGGAAGCGCCGGTTTGTTGAATGGTCTTGGTGGTAACCAGGCTGCGGTATTGAATGAGCTTTTTGGCACGGCCAACGGACAAATTGGTATCAGTTATTTGCGTATCAGCATTGGGGCATCCGACTTGAGCTCCAGTGATTTTACCTATAACCAAACATCCGGCGATGTAAACATGAACAATTTCAGCATCAGCCAGGAAAACCAGGACCTGATCCCTATTCTGAAAAAAATACTGGCTATTAATCCCTCCATCAAGATCCTGGCCTGCCCATGGACGGCCCCAACCTGGATGAAGGTGAATACTACCGGAAATAACGGCTATACCGGCGGCAGTTTAAACACCGCTTATTATGATGCCTATGCCCGCTATTTTGTAAAATACATACAGGCTATGAAGGCACAAGGCATTACTATTGATGCCATAACGCCACAAAACGAGCCCCTAAACCCATACAACAATCCAAGTATGGTGATGCAGGCCAACGAGCAGGCCAACTTTATTAAAAACAACCTGGGGCCACAGTTACGTGGCGCGGGCCTGAATACTAAGATCATTGCGTATGATCACAATACCGACAGAATAGACTATCCCGAAGCCGTACTGGCCGATGCAGGCGCTAATCCTTATGTGGATGGTTCTGCTTTTCACCTGTACTCCGGTAGTATTGGAGCCTTGACAGATGTGCACAATGCTTATCCTAACAAGAACATTTATTTTACCGAGCAATGGGTTGGAGCCCCCAGCAACTTTGGCGGCGACCTTTCCTGGCACGTAAATACCCTTATCATTGGCGCAACCCGCAACTGGAGCCGCAACGTATTGGAGTGGAACCTGGCATCGGACCCTAATAATAACCCGCATACACCGGGCGGCTGCAGCACCTGTTTGGGTGGCATTACTGTGAGCGGTACATCCATCACCCGTAATGTTGGCTATTATATTATCGGTCATGCCGCACGCTTTGTACGTCCGGGAGCATTTCGCATCTCCTCAAACTTATCGGGCAGCATCCAAAACGTTGCCTTCAAAAACTCAGATGGAAGCAAGGTCCTGGTAGCCTTAAACAACGGATCATCAGCCGTTAATTTTAAGGTAAAATGGGGTACCGAATCCTTTACTTATAGTCTGGCAGCCGGCGCAGTAGCCACATTTAAATGGTCGGGCACACAATCAACCGGCGGGGGAACAGGAGCGCCGATAGGTTCTACTGTTACACTTAAGGGTTTCAATAATCAATATGTAAGCAGCGAAAATGGCACCCAGGCCATGAACTGTAACCGGCCAACAGCTTCTACATGGGAAACATTTACGGTGGTTGACGCAGGCGGCGGTAAAATCGCACTGCAAGCTATGGGTAAATATGTATCCTCAGAAAACGGCACACAGGCCATTACCTGTAACCGTACTTCTATTACCGATACCGAAAAATTTGACTGGATAACCACTGCCGACGGGAAAGTTACCCTGCGCGGCAACAACAGCAAATTCATATCCAGCGAAAACGGCACACAAGCCATGACCTGCACCCGCGCTACAGCCAGCGGATGGGAAGCTTTTGGCGTAAACCAGTAAAACTTATAAACTAACTATTAACATACTTATCTTATGAAATCACTTTTAATTTCTGTAAAAGGAGCCCTTATAGTAATGGCGCTCCTGGTAGTTACCACATCATGTAAAAAGGACCTGAACAAGCCTTCGGCTTCGCAGGCAGATCCAACCCAGGTTAGTACACCCAGGGCAGGCACGCTGGTATGGTCTGACGAGTTTAATGGCACCAGTGTAAACACTGCCAATTGGAACATCGATAATGGCAATCCTGGTGTAAATAATGAAAAGGAGTATTATCAATCGGCCAATGCCACCGTTGGGGGCGGATTGCTTACCATTACCGCGCGTAAGCAAACGGTAGGCGGTCAGCCATATACTTCGGCTAAGCTGACCACCGCGGGTAAGTTTCAGCCAACCTATGGTCGTATCGAGGCCAGCATCAAGCTGCCAGCAGTACAAGGAACCTGGCCCGCTTTCTGGATGCTGGGCGCCAGTATCAACAATGGTACACCATGGCCAAGCTGCGGCGAAATTGATATTATGGAGCAGGTGAACACCTCCAATACCATCCTGGGAACCATGCACTGGGCCATAGCTGGCGGCAATCAGCATACCCAATATGGCGGCAGCACTACAACCAGTCCTACAGGTTTCCATACCTACGCTGTAGAGTGGGATACCAACTCTATCCGTTGGTATGTGGATAATACCCTGTATGTAACCGGCAATATTGCCAACAATATTAACAATACAGGCGCTTTCCACAATCCGTTCTTTATTATCCTGAATCTGGCTATCGGCGGCGACTTGCCCGGCAATACCATTAACGATGGCGCTCTACCTTGTAACATGCAGGTTGATTATGTACGTGTGTATGATCTTTCGGGCACCAGTAATCCATCAAACCCGCCAATTGGTCAAAATATAACGCTTAAAGGTTTTAACAACCAATATGTAAGCAGCGAAAATGGCACACAGGCTATGAACTGTAACCGGCCAACCGCTTCGGCATGGGAAACTTTTACGGTTGTTGATGCCGGCGGCGGTAAAGTCGCGCTGCAAGCCATGGGTAAATATGTGTCTTCAGAAAATGGTACTCAAGCCATCACCTGTAACCGCACAACTGTTAGCGATTGGGAAAAGTTTGATTGGGTCCCTACAACCGACGGCAAAGTTACACTTAGAGGAAATAATGGCAAATTCATTTCAAGTGAGAATGGCACACAGCCTATGACCTGTACCCGGACAACGGCATCGGGCTGGGAAGCTTTTGGTATAAATCAATAACCTAATCTTTATATTTAGCCTGCCTTACCTCAAAGGCAGGCTTTTTATTTACCTGATGAAAAAATTTATAGGTTTTTGCTTCGCGCTTTTTACAGGCACATCATGCTTGTACGCTCAATCTATCGAAAAAAAATTGCAGGTATCGCTGGCCACAGGTTATCAGCAGCAAAGTTTTCACTGGTCGATAGCCGGGAACCTTAACGGGCAAAACCCCAATATTTATTCAGAGCTTAAATGGCAGCACCTGGGCGGGCAAAATATAGCTGCTAATGTACAATGGAATGTATGGAAACGTTTTTCCCTGTATGCCGGCTATAACCGGCAATCTATATCATCAGGTTCTGTAACAGATACCGATTATGGGGCCGATAACCGTACCAACCCCTCCTATCACGAAACATTTAACGGAGATGAAGGCAGCATCTCCCTGTGGAATGCAGGAGCCGGGTTTATCCTGATCAACAACGAGCGCTTTAGCCTGATACCTTATGTGGGGTATACCATGAGCAAACAGGCCTTACATTTACTGGATCGCACCGGCAACTTTCCTGATTTAAACAGCACCTATCAACCCAACTGGAAAGGGGGCTTTTTAAAAATAACATCGTCTGTACGCATTATCAAAAATTTAAAATTTGCTGCTGATATTACCTATAGCCAGGTTAATTATAACAGCAAAGCCAACTGGAACCTGATCCAAACTTTTCAGCACCCGGTCAGCTACAGTCACCACGCCAGCGGCTATGGGATTGATGCCGGCGGACAGTTTGTTTACACCATCTACCGCAACCTCAGCATACACGTCGGCGGCGGATACTTTAACTGGCAAACCGGCAATGGTACCGATGAGCTTTATCTCAATAATGGTCAGGTTGATAAAACCCAGCTCAATGAGGTTGTGAACACGGGCTTTAGGGTACAGGGTGGGGTGGGTATCGCTTTTTAATATAAGAAAAGGAGCGCTCGTATTGAGCGCTCCTTTTCTTTACGTGTTCTATTTGTTAATTCTCTTTCGAAAACAAGTAAGGATCATACTCCAATCCGTCATTCACTTTAATTTCTGTAGATACTACTTTGCCACCGTCTGTTTTAAACCTCAGCGGAAAAATACCATAGGCCAGATTGTTGTATGCCAATACCCATTCGCCATTGTCCATATATTTCAGGGATGCAGTAAGGTATTGATGGTTGCTGAATTTTATTAACAAGTCCTTTTTATTTACAGATATTTCCATTTGTCCGTAAAGTGGGTTTTGATATTTGCCGGTGTAAGCAGCAAGTGACAACTCTGGAGTTTTCCCTTTTACACGAGCCAGCATATCATTGGTTTTCTTTACGGTTTCCTGCTGATCTGTATTAAAGTCTTTTAGCATAGCCTGGCTGCGGTCTTTATAGGGAACACCCAGATAGGCATCCAATATCTGGTACCGCAGAGCCTCAAAAAAGCTTTGATTATCGTTATTAGTTAAAATGGTAATGGCCAGTTTTTCTTCGGGCACAAAACAGGTGTTGGTTACAAAGCCGTTTGCACCGCCGGTATGCCAGAAAATCTGTTTGCCATTATAATCTGCCTCAAAAACACCAAGACCGTATCCCCTGAAGTGCATAGGATAAGTCGCCGAAGCCCTGCTACTCAAAATCGTATTTTCATCGCGGGTTTTTTGAAGGGCTTTCCAGGCTATGATCTGTTTTCCTTCGTACCTGCCGCTATCTAACTGCATGCTGAGCCATTTGGCTACGTCTTTTACGTTACTAACTATGCTGCCGGCAGGCGCCAGGTTATCCACCTGGTCATACGGTAATTCAACCATCTGGCCAGTAAAGGCATTGGTATATGGTTTTGAAACGCCCTTGCGCGCCGCTATACCCACAGTTAGGGGATAGGTATTGCTCATGCCCAGCGGTGTTAGGATACTATCCTGAATGTAAGTTTCCCAGGGCTTGCCGGTTACCTGCTGTATTACCTGGCCCGCGGTTAAAAAACAACTGTTGCAATAGCCAAAGCTTTGTCTGAATTCCATGGATGGTTTCAGAAGTTTCATCCGGTTCATAATTTCCTGGCGGGATAGCATAGTGTTCCAAAAGGTAAAATCGCCCTGAAAGGTTTTGGTACCTAAATGATGTCCCAGCAGATCTTTTATAGTAAGCAAGGGTGTGATAGAGGCATCGTATACCGAATAACCCGGAAAATATTTGGTGATCTTATCATCAAGGGACAGCTTTTTATCTGCATCTAACTGTGCCAGCGCCGTACCGGTAAATAGCTTGCTGTTACTGGCTATCATAAACAAAGTATTTTCGTCAACCGGTTCATTGGTTTTGATGTCCCGCACGCCATAGCCTTTCATGATCACTGTTTTACCATCTTTCACTATGGCAATGGCAAGGCCCGGAAGGTTCCAGTCTTTTAAGCCTTGCTTAATATAGGCATCGAGTTTGTTTTCAATAAAATCTGGTTGCTGCGCGAATGTTAAAGTAGCTGTAAAAAAGCTCAATAACGTTAATAAGGAAAGTCTCTTCATTTCGTTTTCAAAAGATGCAAGATAGGAAAAAACCCGGGCAGCAAAAATTGGATGATCATGTTATAAATGGGCCACAAAAAAACCCGCTACTAATAGCGGGTTCTCCTTAATCAATATATTTCAAACACCTATCCCTCTGCACTCATCCTTTATTTGATACTGATTGCCATACCGCCACCAGAGGCAACAGGCTGTTTCAGTATAGTTTTAGACGTAACTTTGATCTTCCGGATGGCATAGCTTTTCGGGTTTTTATCATAACTGGCATCCTTACCATCGGCATAAACAGTTGCTTCGTACGTTTTGCCCTTGGGCAAATACTCAAATGTAATATTGGCTATGCGCGGGTTTTCGTCGGTAATACTGCCGATGTACCACTCTTCTTTATTTTTGGCCTTACGGGCAATAGTGATATAGTCGCCGGGCTCCGCTTCAAGGATATGGCTCTCGTCCCAATCAACAGCAACATCTTTAATAAACTGGAACGCGTCCATGTATTTATTATAGGTTTCGGGCAAATCGGCTGCCATTTGCAGCGGACTATACATGGTTACATACAAGGCCAGCTGATGCACCAGCGTGGTATGTACAAATGATTTATTCTCGGGATTGTAAACGCTGCATTGTGTTTCAAAGATCCCCGGGGTATAATCCATAGGACCACCCATTAACCTGGTGAAAGGCAAAATAGTGGTATGATCGGGATTGTTGCCACCAAAAGCCTCATACTCTGTTCCTCTTGCAGCCTCATTGCCTATCAAATTGGGGTAGGTACGGCAAAGCCCTGTTGGCCTTATCGCCTCATGCGCGTTCACCATAATTTTATAGTCAGCAGCTTTGGTAATATCATACAGGTAATGATTGACCAGCCATTGCCCGTAATGATGCTCTCCCCGCGGGATGATCTGACCAACGTAACCGCTTTTTACGGCATTGTAACCATTCTCTACCATAAACTTATAAGCTGTATCCAGGTGGCGCTCATAGTTGCGTACCGAGCCAGATGTTTCATGGTGCATAATGATCTTCACTCCTTTTTCGGCAGCATAACGGTGCAGTTCTTTTACATCAAAATCGGGGTAAGGGGTTACAAAATCAAATACATAATCTTTGGTTTTGCCAAACCAGTCTTCCCAGCCCTGGTTCCAGCCTTCAACCAATACAGCGTCGAACCCGTTTTTAGCAGCGAAATCGATATATTCTTTTACATGCTGTGTGGTGGCTCCATGCTTGCCATTGGGCTTGGTTTTTGAATAGTCGGTTATGCCCAACTGCACGTTCTCCAGGTCTGTATAGGCCCAGGTACTTTTGCCGGTGATCATTTCCCACCATACACCCACGTATTTAATGGGTTTTATCCAGGATACATCTTTGTATTTGGTTGGCTCGTTTAAGTTCAAGATCAGTCTTGATTCCAGTATGCCCGCGGCTTTATCACTCACAATTACGGTGCGCCATGGCGATTGTGTTGGGGCTTGCATGTAGCCTTTATCGCCAATAGCATCAGGCGTTAAAAAGGATTCCAGCACAAAATTCTTGTCGTCCAGGTTTAACGACATGCAGGAGTAATCAATCAGGGCGGCCTCATGTATGTTGATGTACAAACCATCTTTACTTTTCAGCATCAATGGGGTTTGCACTCCTGTCGGCGAGAAGGTGGTTTGCGATACATTGGGTGTAACCGCGGCTTTCATTTTGCCCCGGATCTCGGAAAGGTTTGATGTTACCGTTTCATACTCCTGGGTATCAAAATCACCGGGCAGCCAAAAGGCTTTATGATCACCGGTTAAGGCAAATTGCGTATGCTCTTCTTTAATGATAAAGTAGTTCAGGTTTTTTTGCGAAGGGAATTCATATCTAAAACCCAGCCCATCATTAAATAAACGGAAACGGATGCGGATATACCTTTCCTGAACGGCCTTTTGTGTTAGAGTTACCAGCAATTCGTTGTAATGGTTACGAATGGTTTTTTCCTCACCCCAAACCGGGTTCCATGACTCATCAAAGGTGCTTTGTTCTGATTTGGCGATGGTAAAACCGTCCAGAAATGATGGCACATCTTTGGTTTCTAAACCAAGCTTACTGGGCTTGATCACCGCCCTTTGTTTGTAATGGAGCTGATAGGTTGGCACGCCATTTCCCTGCAGCTCAAATTTGAGTGTAAGGTTTTTATCGGGTGATGTTATTTCCTGTGCCTGAACAAAAAGCACAGCATGAAGCATGAACGCTGCAATGAGTATAGATCTACGCATATTTTAGAATTAAAAACCGGCTTTGATTAATTGGTTACCAACAAAGTTTATCATCCTATAAACAGCTTCATATTTATTTATTTAAAATATAAATGCTTTATTTTCCAATACATTCATTTTCAATTATTTGAAAACACAAAACAGGGTTTTTAATTTGTTTTTTATAAACAATTTTCCACCCTTTCGTCATCCAGAAAACAAAAAAGCCCTAAATCTCATAGATCTAAGGCCTAATTGTGGTTTGGCTTTAGGATTTAATTATTTTCCGAATGCATAATAGGCAGATAGAATAAAAGAGTTTACAAAGTTCAAACTAAAGGTGTTTGCATTGCCCAGGCTGTTGCCGGTAAATTTTTGATGCTGGTAGCTTAAATTAGCCAAGCCCGCTGCAAGTCCTATGTTTTTAGAGGGAAAATAAACAAGATCCATATTTACACCTCCGCCATAACTATCACTATTATAATTGTTTTCGTTACTGGTATAAACGTATAATTGTTTCTGCTTTTGATAGCCCAGGTACGGCCCTGTACGTATCCCTATCTTATTATCAAATAAAAAGTATTTCCTTAAAAAGATAGTGGCTGAAAAATTTTTGTTCTGCTGCTGGATCTGCGAACTAAAGGCGGGATCATACTTCTGGTTAGAATAAGAATACCCGGCTGATGCGCCAATGTCTAATTTATCCGCAATAAAATAGCTGTAGCTGGGCGAAATAGAGTAAGATGTTAACTTGCCTTTAGAATTATCGCTTGTAGTATTACCAAAAACGGTTCGCGAGTTTGAATTGGTAAACGATATTCCAAATGTTGCTCCTAATTGTTGATTGCCCTTTTCTGTTTGTGCTTTAGCCGCTTGAAGAGTAATAACTGATAATACTACCAGTAGAAGTTTTTTGTACATAAAATTGTGTTTGAAGGGTTAATGTTGTTTTATAAATCGGGAGTACGACCCGAATTATAATATTTGGTTTAACCATATAAATATTATAATATATAAAACACTAATACTGTGCGATTTAAAATTCAACAGGTTATTTACCTTATATAAAAACAGTTATACAATAAACTTTTAAATAATAAAGGCGGCTCCCGGATATCAGGGAACCGCCTTTATTGCAGTATTATTTTAAAAATGTATTAATTAAACTTCACATTCACATTTCCACTTGATGCATCGGCACTAACAGATGCACCACCGCCATTCACTGTTCCGCGTACATGATCTTTTTCCCACTCGCCGTTAAACCCATTTATTTTTCCGGAACTAATCCGGTCGCCCCGAATGTCCAGGCTAAGCCCTTGTTTTAATGGCAGTTCCAGATCGATATTTCCGGAACTTACGTCCAGCTTTAAATATTTACCAACCCTTTTCATTTGCGCATGCAGGCTGCCCGCGCTGGTTGAAGCATTTAAACTACAATCCAATTGCCTTAAATCGATACCACCGCCAGATGTACTGGTGATCAGCTCGCCGGTTATATTGTTACCCTGCACACCGCCGCCGCTGGTACTCGCGCTGATATTACCGTTCAGGTTATCCAGCTGCAAGCCACCGCCGGATGTTTCCAGTTTGATTTTCCCGGTGCAGTTTTTGGCAATAATTCCACCGCCGCTGGTTTCCAGGTTGATATCGTTACCAGAATTAGAAACGTGTATACCGCCGCCACTGGTTTCACCCCGAACTACGCCGTTAAGCCTGTCTATCTGTAAACCGCCTCCACTGGTAGTAAAACTTTCGTTTCCTTTTAAATTATCCAGGCTGATACCACCACCACTGGTTTTAAGGTCTGTTGATGTTTGTTCCGGAACATATATTTTGAATGATATGCTCATCTGTCTTTTCCAATCAGAAAAATTGTGTTTGTTTTTCGCAATAGCACGAACCTCATGCCCGGTAACCGAAACACTCAGGTCATAATCTTCGTCAAGGCGTTTTTTGATCTCGTCTTTTGAAAGTTCGCGACCATTATTACCTTTAATGTAAACTTCCACCCGTGCGGCTTCGCCGCTTCTGCCGCTAACTAAGATACCGCCGGCCGATGTATTTACTACAACCCGGTTAATGGCATCACTGCTTAATGATTTGGTAAGGTATGGCGTCCTGCTATCATCCTGCGCCATAGCAGCAGTTGTACTACAGGCAAGGGCAAATAGTAAAAAGTATGTTTTCATATGATTTGATATTGGTTTATTTCTTACATAAGACCACACCTTTATCAAATACGTTGCATCCCGATCAATATTTATTTAGACCGGATCATCAATCCGGTTGAATATTCAGGCATACCGGTTGAATATATTTGATGGCTACATTTTAATTATGCTAATTTTAGTATCAGCAATTACGCTATTCAAATGCCCGCGAAAAACAAGTATATCCTTTGGGCTGTCATTGCGATTATATTATCGCAAGGGAAAAGTTATGCGCAGCAATATCAAACCACCGTTGATATGCGCGTACCTTTTGTTTCGGCCCCAACGGCTATCAACGGTAAATCATGCATTTACTACGAGCTCAACATCGCCAATTTCGCAAAAGACTCGCTAAGGCTGAAAATACTTGATGTGTTAAATGCTATTAATTCTTCTGCTATTTTCAATGTTGATGAAACCCGATTAAAGACCCGCGTTAAACAGCCGGGGATATCCCCAAAAGACGATAACCTAACGTTATCGCCGGGCTCATTCGCTGTAATTTACCTGGAGTTTAGTCTACCATTCAAAAATACAGCAATGCATTTAGTTCACCGGCTTGAATTTGATCTGCTGAATGGGAACAAAAAAACACCTGTTTCAATAAAAGGAGCTCCGATATCGATTGGATCAAAAGCCCCATTGGTCCTCGGGCCACCGTTAAACGGGGGACCATGGGCTGCCATTTATGAACCATCGTGGAAAACCGGTCACCGTCGCGTTTTTTATACCATAAACGGAACAGCACGACTGCCCGGACGATTCGCCATTGATTTTATAAAGCTGGATAATAATGGCCGCTATGCCACCCATAACGAAGATACCATCCGGAACTGGCATGGCTATGGAAATAATGTGCTGGCGGTGAGTGATGGGGTTATTGCCTCTGTCCAAAACAACTTCCCAGAGAGTTCAACACTTTCAGGCTATCAATCCCCATCGCCCGAAAACGCTACTGGTAATTATATCTCTATCAAAATCGGAAAGGATCAATTTGTGTTTTATGAGCACCTGAAACCCGGCAGTATAAAAGTTAAACCCGGCCAAAAAGTAAAAAGGGGAGAGGTGATTGCTTCTTTAGGTTTTACCGGGCAAACAACCGGACCGCATTTGCACCTTCACCTGGCTACAAAAGATTCGCCACTGGGAGCCGAGGGCATCCCGTTTGATCTTGAGCAATTTAAACTTTTAGGCTCTTATCCTGATTTATCCACTTTTGGAAAAAAACTGTGGAGATCCACAGTAAACGGCGCATCCATACTCGTAAGCAAAGAACGGCCTGCGCCAAATTCAGTAGTCCTGTTTGATAAGTAATTGGTTTAAAGACCCGACCATTTATGGATATGAGAATTTATTTACTTACAATAATTCTGGGCAGCTGGTAAACTATAAATATACTTTAAACGGCCACCCTGTTACCTATACAAATTATTACTACAGAGAAGGGAAGCTTGTGAAAGAAGAGCTTTTCTATAACCTTCGGCTTAAGAATACCTGGAAGGAAACTACCTACACTTACAGTTCTGATAGCTTACTTATTAAGAAGGATATTTATGGTATGGACAACGGAATAAAAACATCAATGGGCTATAATTATTACACCTATGACGACAAAAGGCTGATCAATGAAAAATATTGGGAGCTATCTGCTGATAAAACTCCTATAACAGTGCAATGTGATTACAATGCGGATGGTTTGCCTAGTAAAATGTCAGTACAAAAGGATACCTTATATAAAACCGTTCAATATCAGTATCTGGCAAAAAAGACATCAAAAATACACGTAGAAACAAACGCGACAAGCGGCCTTTCAAGGGAATTTCCCATTTTGGTATACCTTGGAAATCTAAAAAAATTTCCCATTAAATATGATACTGAGTATAGCTACGACAAAAATGGAAATCTTATTGAATGGAAAAATTTTCTAAATGAAGAACCACAAAGCTTTTATAGCTATAGCCTTCAATACTATTGATCTCTTTCTTGTATGCAAAACTTTTACACGAATTGAAAGGCGCTTAAACCCAGGCCTTTAACAATCCGGAATCCATCAACGTCCCGGTCCTCGCTACTTTCATCACGAAACCAAGACTAAAGTTGAAAAGTCTGATTAGTACTATCCAACTCTTATTAAGGTGTCAACTTATAGCTTTCTTTAATAACGGCTTCATTCACGGCTTTAACCCGTTCTATTTCCATTTTTTCAACCGCCCGGTCATAAGTAAGCACTCCGTTTATCTCATGTTCTACGTCGGTGGTTTGGGTATAGATGGCTACGCTGAGTCCTTTGTATTTCATCAACTGTTCAACCTCGTCAAGCAAAAACACGTACCTGTCCGTCAGTCGCGCCTTGGTTGGTTCATAGTCATAAGCGTTATTGGCTACGGGCCACATATGATCGCGCACAAATAAGCCCACGCCGCCAAACTCGCCCAATGATGCCGCCCGTTGTTGGTCAGGAACCGACGCCCCGTATGGACCAACATAAATATGGGTATCTACATAATCGCCATTACCCGGATCGCCATAGGCTTTCTGATAGGATGGGTTATTATTAAAGCCAGAGTTACCATTAACCAGCCTTGACTGATCATACTGCTTCACCCAACTGGTTATATTTTTAACATCAAATGCTCCCCAGTTTTCATTAAAGGGCACCCAGGTAATAATGGATGGTGAATTATAATGCTGATCGATAAGTGTTTTCAACTCCCTCCTGAATTCGCCCCTGGTTTTGGTGGTATCTTCGTTCTGATACCAGATGGCCGGCATATCCTGCCAAACCAACAGGCCCAGTTTGTCGGCCCAATAGTAAAACCGTTGCGGCTCAGTTTTCATATGCTTCCGGATGAGGTTGTATCCCGCGTTTTTGGTAAACTGGATATCAAACTTGAGCGCCTCTTCTGTGGGGGCGGTCAGTACACCGTCTGGCCAGTAACCCTGATCGAGCAGTCCTAATTGCATGATGAACTTACCGTTGATCAAAGGCCGGGTAACGCCATTAACCTTACCCAATTTAATATCGCGCATACCAAAATAGCTTTTTACTTTATCGGTGATCTTGCCATGAGCATCTTCCAGGTTGATGCTGAGATCATATAAAAAAGGATCATCCGGCGACCAAAGCTTTGGCGTTTTAATAGGCAGATAAAAGTAGGTGCCATTGGATGATGTTGCTTCCGAAACCACTTTGTTTCCATCAAGGGCTACCGCGACTATTTTTCCTTCGCCTTTGGTATTTACCAGCACTTTTAAGCGGCTGCCAGTCAGATCGGGCAACAGGCTGATGCTTTCAATATGCGCTTTGTTTACCGGCTCCAGCCACACGGTTTGCCATATGCCCGAGCAGAAGGTATAGTCACCCCTGGGACCGCTCTTGCCTGATGGTACCCGGCCATCATTCAGATCATAAGCCGCCAAAACCAAGGTGTTTTTTCCATTGGTTAAGTAGGGGGTAATGTCAAAACTAAAAGCATCATAGCTACCAGCATGACTACCCGCTTTATGCCCATTCACAAACAAGGTTGCCTGATGGGCCACGGCTTCAAAATGAATAATTACCTGCTTGCTTTTCCAATCGGCAGGAATTACAAAACTACGCCGGTACCACATATTGATCTCCTGCTTACGCTGAATACCAGATAATGCCGATTCCGGGCAATACGGAACCCGTATTTGTTCAGCCTCACTTTCAAAGGATAAGGGCTTTTCCGGGTCGAGCGCGCCGGCAACATCTTTTCCTCCCCGGTAATCCCATTTTCCATTTAAACACATCCAATCACCGCGTTGTAGTTGTGGCCGTGGATAATCGGGAAAAGGAACTTCGGCTTCCCGGGCGGCTTTTGTCCACCGGGTAGGTAAAGCAGGCGCCTGAGCAAATAAACAGGAGCAATTAATGATGAGTAGAAATGATACTAAAACAATCCGGTTTTTATTCATGATCATTGGTTTATTGGAGGGGCTCCCAAACTTATTAAAATAAATTTATTTGATGATAGCTCCTCATTATCAAATAAAAAAGCATTAAAGCAGCTATTCTGATTTTCACTTAAGTGAAAAAATGCTACTTCAATGGCGGCTACATTTGCTTTCAAAAACATCAATAACGTCATGAACTCATCAATTGAATCAATAAAAACCACCGACTCAGCAACCACTGTTCAAACTGCCAGATCGCTGCGCGGCCTCTACTTTGCACGTACCGCATTTTCTGTTATTTGGGTTATCCTCATTTCAGTTTTTGTTAAAACTAACAGCAGCATCACTGCCATACTTTTTATTATCTATCCCGCTTGGGATGTTATTGCCACCTACTGGGACATTAAGGCCAATCCGCCGCACGTATCCAAAACACCACAATATGTAAATATGGTTATCGGGATCCTCACTACTATTGGCGTAGCGCTGGCTTTACAAAAGGGCGTTCCTGCAGCGTTAATCGTCTTTGGTGCCTGGGCAATTGTTACCGGTCTTATACAATTGATACTCGGTCTGCGCCGCCGCAAAGAATTGGGAGGGCAATGGCCAATGATCATTAGCGGGGGTCAATCTATACTGGCAGGTAGTGTATTCATTGCTATGGCAAAGTCACCAACAATGGGCATCAGCAATTTGGCAGGCTATTCGGCTTTTGGCGCTTTTTATTTTCTGCTCGCCGCTATCCGGCTGTCAAAAACTATAAAAGGGTTTGAAAAGGTGGCCTGATTATTTATACTTGCTAAAATGTAAAATCGTGACGCTGTGATGGACCCTCATGAAATACTGAAAGCACATTTAACGAGTTTTTCCGCTTTAACCGAAAAAGACATAGTTGATAGCAGACCCTTTTGGAAACCACGCAAAATTAAAAAAGCTGACTTTTTCAATATGCAATACATGGTTTGTAACGATCTGGGACTGGTGGTTAAGGGGATTTTCCGGATCTACTATAGCCGTCCCGATACAAGCGAGGAGACGAATATCTTTTTCTTTTCCGAGAATCAGTTTATCGTCTCCTTCCGGAGTTTCATTACCCGTAACGCGTGTCATTATTTCATCCAGGCGATGGAGGATTGCGAAATAGTTTATATCAGCTATCATGATCTCATGAGTTTGTATGAAACCCATCCCAACTGGGCTACGTTTGGCCGGCTGCTGGCAGAATTATTCTTTACCTACTCGCAATCCCGGGCCGAGGAGCTCTTGTTTTTTTCGCACGAGCAGCGCTACATCAGACTTTTAGACGAACACCCTAATATTATTAACCGTATACCGGCCTATCATATTTCCTCGTACCTGGGCATCAAGAATCCGTCTTTGAGCCGGATCCGAAAAAGGATACAACGGTAAAAAGTAGGTTTACGTTTAAAAAACTTTAAAAAGTATTAATTAGATAACATTCAAATAACTACATACCAAACGGTCGATAGTTATTTGAATGTTAACCCGGATTGATCTGATATGGACCAGATAGGCCTGCAAAAAAATATTGTGTAAAACTATTTGAAATGGTAGGTTTGAGTTATTAATAAGCTGTTTATGAAAAAACTTGTTCTGCTTTTTTTAATGTTAAACTTTACAGCTTATGGGCAGCAGAGTAAAAGCAAAAAAGCCATTATTGTACTTACCTATGATGATGCCCTGGCATCCCAGTTAGATATAGCTATCCCTCAGTTAGATGCAGCACACCTTAAAGGCACCTTCTTTTTAATGGGCAATATCAATCAGATAACCATACCCAGGTGGCGGGCAGTAAGCAAAAATGGACATGAACTGGCCAACCATACGCTTTATCATCCTTGTCTTATGTCGTCCGTAAAAGGCAACCCGGCTAATAATTCGGCTAATTATACAGTATATACCATGCTTCGCGAAATTGCCGAGATGAACAACCTGCTTTACGCGGTTGACGGGGTAATGAGTCATACCTATGCTTACCCTTGTACCGAAATTGCCGTAGGTGGTGTAAATTATGTAGATTCGTTACGAAAATCAGGGTTGGTAAAATATGCACGTATAGGCGGAGGCCCTGATGCAGTGATAACTGATTTTAAAAACCTTGACCCATTACAGGTGCCATCATGGGGAGTAGCAGCAGATTCGATTAACGGCGACGGCCTTATTGCTTTTGTTAAAAAGGCACAGCAAAAAGGTGGCTTGGGAATTTTCATGTTTCATGGTGTAGGCGGCGATTATTTAACTACACCAGCATTGGCGCACCAGCAACTACTCAATTATTTACAGCAACATCGGGATGAAGTAGAGGTTATGACCTTTCAGCAAGCTATGGATAGCTTAATGGGGGCTAAAAATAATTAAGACCAATCCCCCGCTGCCGCAAACGCCCCGCTTGTGGTATTCACAATGGGCCCCTAAGCATGTTGACCACAAGCGGGACGCTCGCGGTAACAGAGTAATGCAAGTTAGGTGTTCGCTATTTTCTCTGTTAAATTTATCCCCTATAATTCGGGTCAAATTCCACAATCCATTCAATACCATATTTGTCTCTAAACATTCCGGCGTATGTACCCCAGGGACTATCGCCAATGGGGCCTTCAATATCTCCACCTGCTGATAGTCCGTGAAATATTTTGTCTGCCTCTTCACGACTTTCTGCACTAACTAATATTTTAGACCTGTTTTCGCTTTCGCTTACCCGTCCCATAAATTCGGGAACGTCATTGGCTATTAATACATTGTGTTTGCCAATTGGTAAGGCAATGTACATTATCTTGTTTTCATCATTTCCTGCTACCGGAAACTCAGCGCTCGCTAAGTCCTTGAAGCGGATGATCTTTGCGAACTCCCCGCCAAAAACTGATTTATAAAAAGTGAATGCTTCTTCGGCATTTCCGTTAAAGTTGATCCATGGATTAATTGTTCTCATAATTTTTATTTTTAATTATTTATTCAGCCTATGATAGATGTTATCACCGCAGCACCAACTTACAAAATATCTCAAACACAAAAAAGCCTCCAATCTTTCGATTGGAGGCTTTTTACTTTCGTAGCCCTCATTGGGCGTTTCTATAGCTATTTCTTAGAAGACCTTAGGAAAATAGCATTTTGCGCTTTGCAGCTAAAGTTCGTTGGATTGATAGCGGGTCTACTGCAGCACTATTCCCTTTTGTTGGGCAACTCGTTTTCTTTTTCTTAATTGTTTTTACTTAGCCATTCCTGGAGCGGCACAAATTTATGGGTGGCTGTTTCTTTCGCCAATTCAATTCGTGATATGGAATCGGGCCCCATATAAGTGTGTTTTTCAAAATACCCAAACATCTCGGCTAACTCTTTTGCCCCTTCAAAAAAAGTTGAAAATATTTCGGCTGGTACTTGTGAAAAGCTGTACTCTTGGCCATTGGCTTTATAGGCATCTATGATGTCATTAAAACTGTACAACTCTGTTGCCAGGGCAAGGTAATTACCGTTTCCAACTTTTTCGGGTTGCAAAAATGCACCGGCGACAACTTTTCCCAGATCATTAATGTCCGCCATGTGAATCGCTTTTTTTGTTGGGTCAATCGGTAGTGTCCAACCGGTTGTGCCATCTTGTTTTGGCTGTGGGCCCATCATTCCAACAAGGTTTTGATAATAAAATGGAGGCTGAACAAATGTTACATATTTGAACCCTGCACTTTTTACCAGATCATCTACCTTTGCTTTACCACTAAAGTGAGGCACTTCAAATTCCGCTTCACTAATAAGCTCAACATCCGGAAGTGTTGACCATATAAAATGTTGCACTCCCGTTGCTTTTGCCGCTTCAATGGCATTTTTACCCTGGGTGATTTCGTCGGCGCCTTCCCAAAAGTTGGTCACCACAAATACACCATAGGCACTTGCAAAAGCATCTTTTAAGGATTGCAAATCTTTTAGATCTGCATAAACGGCTTCATTTGCCTTGCCTGTATATGTTTCCGGATTACGGGTTATTGCTTTCACATTAAAAGAGCCTTCATTTACAAGGGCATTTACAATACCCTTACCTTGTGCACCTGTTGCTCCAATTACTACTATTGTTTGCTTTTTCATCTGTTTATTTTTATGATGTAAAATTGCAGCAACAGCGCCCCTCGCAACGATGAGAAATGATAAAAAAAAGCGTTGATAAATATCAACGCTCTTGTAAAATCAACAATTGAAACAGAAGTTATTTACTTGCTTGTTTTCTAATTCTGCTTAAAGTTTCTTTAGTTATGCCCAAAAAAGAAGCAATGAGATGTTGGGGAAATCGTTGAATAAACTGAGGGTGGTTATCGGCAAATTCTTCATAGCGTTTTTCTGCTGTATTACTAATGGTAGAATTCAATCTTCGCTGAGAAACGATGAAGCTTCGTTGGTCCATTAACCTTGTCATTTGTCCAAATGAAGGTACCTTTTCTATCAGATCCAGCATGTCTGTTACTCTGGCAACAAGTAGTTCGGTGTTTTCCCAGGCATCAATATTAAATCTTGATGGAGTAAGCATGAGCGCACTTTCACGGTCGCTTGCCCAATAATTTTCGATGTATAATTGTACAATATGCTCCGCACCTTTGTCATCTACACTGTATTGTCTCATAGCACCTTTTACAATAAAACCAACGTATTTACACACATTGCCTTCTTCTAAAAAGTATTGCTTTTTCCTGAGCTTTTTAGGCTGGAAAGCCGCTACAATTAACGCTTCCTCATCACTTGTAAGTGGCGATGTAGCGTGCTCCCTGATGTATGCTAATAGGTTTTTGTGCACTGATTTTAATGATTATTAAATTGAACCCAATGCAAAGATATATTTCCCCAATGCTACCGCAAGCGTCCTGCTTGTGGTATTTAGCTACAAGACAAATTCTAATCATATTTACCACAAGCGGGACGCTTGCGGTAGCAGAGGGGATGCGGTGATAACACCATAGGTGTTCGGAAGAATAAATTGCGACATTACACTTTATAAAGTATCTAAAACAAGCTTGCTCCGTTAGGAGCTACCTGTTTATAGCACCGCATCCCCCTCTTTTATGCCTCGTAGAGGCTACCCTTATACAATTTACCTGCTCAGTTAGGGTGCACCTACGGAGCAAAAAGATATTTTGTCTTGTATTTCTACAAACAGGTAGCTCCTAACGGAGCATATCGACAATAAAATGCAATAGGTCTATTTACCCTTTAATCTTCCTAACACTTATAGTGTTATCACCGACTACAATCTAAATATTCAGAAATAAAATATCCCCCGCAGTTGAGGCGGGGGATATGTATAGCAGATGTCTGAAAAAGAATATCTTCGTTTGGTGATATTATGATTCTCCAGTATACACAGGCACACCGCCCAGCCAAGTTTCCAATACCGGGATATTGCGCATTTTCATATATTGTGAGGATTGGGTAGTTAATGAAAGCGGATCCTGAGCTAATATAACAAAATCGGCAAAGTAGCCTGGGTTTAATGACCCAACCCATTGATCAGCATAACATTGCCAGGCCGCATCATAAGTAACAGCAACTAAGGCCTGCTCGGGTGTAATGCATTCGGCAGCATTTAATACTTCAATACTTGCTGTATTCTCTTCCATTATCCGGGTAATGGATTGTTCCATCATCCGCAGAGGCCCCAATGGACTTACCTCATTGTCGCTGTGAAGAGTAATTCTCATGCCGGCTGCAAGGGCTGAATTGCAAAGGTCGAGCGATTGCGCCTTGTCCCCGAATATAACCTGGCTAAAAGCATAGCCCCAATATCCCACATGCCCGATAAGGAAGCTTGGCGAAACACCCATCTGCTTCATCGTGGTGATCTGGTCTCCTGTAAGCAGCGAGCAATGTTCTATGCGGTTGCGAAGTTCGGCGCCACTATATTGAGCAAGCGCGTATTGGTAAGCCTCTATGGCGAATGTTACAGCTTGGTCGCCATTGGCATGAATCATCAGGGGCCAGCCTTTGCTGGCTAAAATCGTACTGATCATGGTTTCGTAATTTGGCGGAACAACATTTCCCGGGATGCCGGTCTCCGGAAAATTGAATATCCCCTCAGGATAAACAGCATCACACAAATAAGGGGTACTCTGATAACCGGTTAGCCCCTGGTTTGAACCATCAGAAACTACTTTAATATGGCCATAATATACCGGCGTGTAAGTGTCCAACTGTGGGTAGTTGCCTAAACCATTAGCATCATTTTGGCTGGCGCAAATGAGTGCCCCGCCAATCCGTACCAATGCCGGATGGTTATCCACATAGTTAGTTAACAGTTTTTGAAAAGCGCCGTTCAGCCCGGCATCATACATAAAAGTGGCTCCCCTTGAATTGGCAGTTTTAAAAAGCTCGGTCAGGTAAGTATTGATATCAAGGCCCATAGCGATGATCTGTGGCATGATCACTGTCAATGCCGGTGTCATTTGTGGGCTTTCCTGCAGCTGGCCACCGGTTTGCGTGATATAATCTTCAACTGATGAATAATTGTCGTGCACCTCTTTACTGAGATAATACACATGGGTTAATGCCCTGGTATTTAAGTAAAGCGTATGCATAGAGGCACTTAACAACATGATTGATCGTTCCGAATTTATGTTGTCGAGTACGGTGTTGTTAATGGTTTGCAATTCGGTTTCACCACCAATCTGCACAAAGGGCATCAGCGAGGGATCTAATCCTCTCCCTAAAATAACATATGCGGGATCTTTAGGGATATTACTGTTGATGATCGATCCGACAGAGGCCAGATCATATGGCGACCGCAGATCCTGCCCGTTAAAAGGGCTCACATCTATCCAGCCGGTCATCATAGCTGTTGGTACTATATGAACGTGCGGCTCGATCAGACCTGGAAGCAACGTTTGTGTGCCAGTTAATTCTTTGCTTTGATACCCGGCATAATTTTGATCCATATACGCCGCTACTGTAGTTTGGCTGCCAGTTACAACAACATTTCCATCGGCTATCCCGATGGCTTCAACCGTGTCTGTCGATCCGCCGGTCATTGGCCTGATAGTACCGCCGCTGATCATCAGCGTTTGTGGTTGTTGGGCGGTTTGTCCGGGCCCTGGTTTCATTTTCGCCAGGTTTTCGGGACTGAAAAGGTCGTCCTTAAGAATGTCTAAAACAGGGTTGTTACAGGCGCAATGTGTGCAGCCATGAACGTGTGCGTGTCGTTTTTCCATACGGGTGATAAGGTTAATATTGGGTAAATTGGTTTTTAGGTATCCGCTATAACAACAAAGCATATGGCAGATAAACAAAAATATATAAAAGAATATTTCTTATCAATAGCTAATATGTATTAATAATTAACATAATTCATCAATAATTATTTTATTAACTATTGTTTACAAACAATAGCGATTGTCTTATTTGAAACAGACAAACAAGATTCAATTATTAATCTACGGTTAATATACTTGCCAATTCAGCCCTTGTCGGGTGCTATCACTTCACCACTAACCTACAAAATATTTTAAACGAAAAAAGCCTCAAATCTTTCGACTTGAGGCTTTTAACTTTCGTAGCGGGAGCAGGACTCGAACCTACGACCTTCGGGTTATGAGCCCGACGAGCTACCAACTGCTCCATCCCGCACTGCTATTCTTATATGTTGCGATCCGTCATAACTTCGGAAAGTTCCTTCCAATTGTCAAAAATGCAATTTGCACTCCGTTTTAATTGGACTGCAAAGATATAATTCGTTTCTTTGCAGTCCAAATATATTTTTAATTATTTTTATATGAGTCATCAGGCGGGTTTTGTAAGTATAATTGGTAAGCCCAATGCAGGTAAATCAACCCTTATGAACGCCCTCGTTGGCGAAAAAATGTCTATCATCACCCCCAAAGCACAGACTACACGTCACCGTATTTTGGGAATCGTTAATACCGACGACTACCAGATCGTGTTTTCTGACACACCTGGCGTCATCAAACCTCACTATGCCCTGCACGAAAGCATGATGCACCAGGTAGATGGTTCTATTGTAGATGCCGACCTGATTTTGCTGGTTACCGACATTTATGAGGAATTTGATGAAACCGATGTGCTTAAAAAGCTGGAAGGTTCATTAGCCCCAATTGCGGTACTGATCAACAAGATTGATCAGAGTGATGAAGAAACGGTAAAAAAGAAAGTAGAATTTTGGCAGGAAAAGCTAAAGCCAAAAACGGTTTTCGCGATCTCGGCCCTGTTGGAGCATAATATCAAAGCCGTTATGGACTTTGTGGTAGAAAACCTGCCGGAGCATCCACCTTACTACGAAAAAGATGCCCTGACTGATCGCAACGACCGTTTTTTCGCGTCAGAAATGATCCGTGCGCAACTGCTTAAACAATATAAAAAAGAGATCCCTTACAGTGCCGAGGTTATTGTAACCGCCTTTGTTGAAGGCGAAACCCTGCACCGCATCAGCGCCGAAATTATTGTTGAGCGCGACTCGCAAAAAAACATCATCATTGGCCAGGGCGGCAAAATGCTTAAAATAGTAGGTACCTATGCACGCCGCGATATGGAAGAGTTTTTCCAAAGAAAAGTTTTCCTCGAGATGTTTGTGAAAGTGATACCCGACTGGCGCAGCAAAAAAAACTACCTTAAAAAATTCGGATACGAATAAACAACACAGATGTGAGATCTGAGATATTAGATTTGAGATAAATCTGGTATTTATAAATTAATCAAATAATTTTGATGTGGATTTGAATATGTAGCCTTGAATGGCCGCTCATCTCAAATCTCACATCTCAAATCTAAAAAGAATGAGTAACATAGTAGCCATAGTGGGCCGCCCAAACGTAGGCAAATCAACTTTATATAACCGTTTAACTGAAACCCGCAAAGCCATTGTCGACGATTTTAGCGGTGTAACCCGCGACAGGCACTACGGCGTTTCTGAATGGACCGACCATCATTTTACCGTTATTGATACCGGAGGCTACGTTGCCAACTCTGCCGATGTATTTGAGGCGGCTATACGCGAACAGGTAGAGATAGCTATTGAAGAAGCCTCGGTTATCCTGTTCCTGGTTGATGTTACCACCGGCATTACCGATCTTGATGATGAAATTGCCAACATGTTGCGTAAAGGCAACAAGCCGGTGTTTGTGGTGGTTAATAAAATGGATAACAATGCCCTTTTATCTGATGCTACCGTGTTTTATAGTCTTGGTTTAGGGGAGATCTATAATATCTCCTCCATGACCGGTTCAGGTACCGGCGAATTGCTCGACGAAGTGGTTAAGCACTTTGAGAATGAGTTTCCGGAAGAAAACACCCGGCCTAAATATGCTATTGTTGGGCGGCCAAATGTGGGCAAATCATCTATTATTAACGCCTTGATAGGTAAGGACCGTAACATTGTTACGCCTATAGCCGGTACTACCCGCGATTCGATCCATATCCACTATAACCAGTACGGCCATGATTTTATGCTGATTGATACTGCCGGTTTGCGTAAAAAAACAAAGGTGAGGGAAAACATTGAGTTTTACTCCGTGATGCGTACCATTAAGGCACTCGAAGAAGCCGATGTCATCATCCTGATGATTGACGCGGTAGAAGGGTTTGAGTCGCAGGATATGAATATTTTTCACCTGGCCGAAAAAAATAAAAAAGGCGTACTCATCGTAGTAAACAAATGGGACCTCATCGAAAAGAATAACAAAACCATCAAGGTTTTTGAAGAGCAGATCCGTGAAAAGATCGCGCCTTTTACTGATGTGCCTATTGTATTTACCTCCGTTACCGAAAAACAGCGGGTGTTAAAGGTAATTGATGTAGCTAACCAGGTTTATCAAAATCGTGCCCGTAAAGTAGCTACCTCTAAATTAAACGAGGTGATGCTGCCTATTATCGAAAACTATCCGCCGCCATCCATCAAAGGCAAATACGTAAAAATCAAGTATATAACGCAAATTGCAGGTACATCGCCCATGTTCGCGTTCTTCTGTAATTTGCCGCAATACATAAAAGAGCCTTATTATCGCTTTATTGAAAACAAGCTAAGGGAGAATTTTGATTTTGCCGGCGCGCCTATACAAGTTTGGTTCAGGCAGAAGTAGGACACGATTTTAAGGATTAAGAAGGATTTACAGGATTTTTCTTCACGGAGGCGAGTATTACTGCACCACGGAGCATAGCCATGATGTAGAAGTCCTTCAATCTTTTCCTAATCCTAAAAAATCCTGTTAATTGGTCAGCGCTTTTTTAAAGGCCTCGTCATTGCTATTCATTACCTCATAAAAAGCATTATCACCCCATTTAAAACGGGCGGCGTTGGCTTTGAGGATGCTTTTGATATAGTCGTGAGATATCAACAATTCGTGCGAGTCTATTTCCTTTAATGTTTTTGAAGAGTACAGGATAAAGTTGTGGAAATCATCATCACTAACAGTATACTCTTTTATAAAATCATCTCCGGTTGCAAATTTGTTCAATATGGGTTGCATCCGGTCAATCACATAGGCTGTGAAAAGTTGCTGGTCAATTAGGTTCTGTACAACGTAGGTGCTTTGTGCGGTATCAGCCGGCACAAAAACATCAGGCATAATGCCGCCTCCACTAAAAACTTTACGTCCGCTTAGGGTATGATACGAGCCTTTAAAAACAGAATCATTCCGGATGCTCTGTTCCGAAAAAAGTTCACCCTTTTTCATCCGCAAGGCCAGTTCGTTCCGGTAGCTTTCCAAACCTCCTTTATATGATTTTTGGATCGATCTGCCCGATGGGGTATAATACCGGGCCACGGTTAAATTTACGGCAGAGCCATCGCCAAACGGAAACTGCTGCTGTACCAGGCCTTTGCCAAATGAGCGGCGGCCCACAATGGTAGCCCGGTCCAGATCCTGCAATGCGCCCGCCAAAATTTCACTTGCCGAGGCCGAATACTCATCAATCAATACGGTTACCTTTCCCTGTTGAAACGAGCCAGAATCGGTGGCAAAATAATCTGTACGGGGTTCATGAATGCCTTTGGTATATACAATTAATTTGCCTTTACCCAAAAACTCATCTGCCAGAGCTGTTGCCGCATTCAAATATCCGCCGCCATTACCTCTAAGGTCAAGCAGCAAGCTATTCATGCCATCTGTTTTAAGCTTAGTCAGCGCTTTGCGGAAATCTGTATCCGTAGTTGATGCGAACTTGCCTATTTTAATATAACCCGTTGTCGGGTTAGCCATATAAGCTGCATTAACACTGCTCAGGTCAACCCGCCCTCGTTTTATGGCGTATGTTTTTATTTCCGTTCCATTGGCAACGCCAAGCAATAAGGGAGTGTCCTTTTCTCCTCTAAAAACCTTATTCACCCTATCGGTGGTAAGCTTTGTTCCGGCGAATTTTTTATTATCTACGGTAATTATTTTGCTGCCTGCCGGTAAATCCGCCTTGGAGGCAGGGCCCCCTTCATAAATCTGCGTAATAACCATGGTATCCCGCAATATTTGGAATTCGATGCCAATGCCATTAAACCCACCATCTAAACGTTCGTTAATTGATTGTGCCTGTTGTGGCGGTAAATAAAGCGAATGCGGGTCCAAATTTTGAAGCATCTCATTAACTGATGCCCCTTCAATACTGTCGATGTTAACACTATCAACATAATTATGACCAACCAGGTCTAAAACTTTCGACAGCTTGTTATTATCTGAAAATGAAAAACCAAGGTTCCGGTCGGCAAATTTTCTATCGCCTATCAGCAACCCAATGGTAATCCCTAACAGCACCAGGATCATCGTCCTGAAAATAACGCCCGCGGTCTTTTTCATATTCAGCAAACAAAGTTAATCAATGCCGCATCAATAATTTTTATTGGCATCCTTTCATTTGATGTTTTTTACCGAATTTTGTTATAAATTATTTAAAATTAATGGAAACCATTACGGAGCGGGAATCACATTATAAGAATTTAGAGCAGCTATCTGTTCTTGAGATATTGGAAAGCATAAACAAGGAAGACCAAACAGTTCCCCTGGCTGTTAAAAAAGCCTTGCCTCAAATTGAACAACTGGCTACTATAACAGCCGCTAAAATGCGTGATGGTGGTCGTTTATTTTATATTGGCGCCGGTACCAGCGGTCGTTTAGGTGTGGTTGATGCTTCAGAATGCCCCCCAACATTTGGTGTTCCGTTTGATATGGTTGTTGGTATTATTGCCGGCGGCGATGGCGCCATACGCAAAGCGGTAGAATTTGCCGAAGATGATACCGAACAAGCCTGGAAAGATCTGGCAGAATTTCACATTACTGATAAAGACGTTGTGGTGGGCATTGCGGCTTCCGGCACTACTCCATATGTAATAGGAGGGTTAAAAATGGCCCATAAACATAATATTGTAACCGGCTGCATAGTTTGTAATAGTGGCAGCCCTGTAGCTGCCGAAGCACAATACCCGGTTGAGGTAATTACCGGACCGGAGTTTTTAACCGGGTCAACCCGGATGAAAGCCGGCACGGCTCAAAAGCTGGTTTTAAACATGCTGAGCACCAGTGTCATGATTCAGTTAGGCCGGGTGAAAGGAAACAAGATGGTTGATATGCAGCTGAGTAATAACAAGCTGGTTA
Organism: Mucilaginibacter sp. RCC_168; assembly: GCF_041355315.1. NCBI lineage: Bacteria > Pseudomonadati > Bacteroidota > Sphingobacteriia > Sphingobacteriales > Sphingobacteriaceae > Mucilaginibacter > Mucilaginibacter sp. RCC_168. The sequence continues at coordinate 174,374 of NZ_JBFUPN010000009.1, read as the reverse complement.
ACCGTGGAGCCCGCATGGTAATGGAAGAAACCGGGTTAAATGAAGATGAGGCCGCAGCGCTGTTAAAACAATACGGAAGCGTACGCAATGCGGTTGATAATTATAAAAAATAATTTTTTGACGTGCAGATTTTAAATGTGCAGATGTGCAAATTATTAAAAATGATCTGTACATAATAATTCTACTCATTTGAAATCTGCACATCTGCACATTTGAAATCTGAAGATATGCACGAGATAGAACCATATTACCGGTGGCGGGATGATTACATAGCATCAGAAGATGAATATTCACCTTTTTATGCTACTGAATATAGTGAGTTTGAATTTGATAAGCAGGTATATAACTATCTGTTGCACCCGCAGTGGGACTCCTTCGGCTCCAACACATTGTATCTTAAAGTACTGTTTGCCGATTATGAAAAGGGGTACACCATTATTGAGCTTATTGGCGAGTGGAACGACGCCATCAACAACGACATCATGATGCTGAAGCGCGAACTGCTGGAGCTCATGATCGATAACGGCATCAATCATTTTATACTGATAGGCGAAAATGTGCTCAACTTCCATTCTTCTGATGATTGCTATTACGAAGAGTGGTTTCAGGATGTTGAGGATGGCTGGATAGCCGGCATCAATTTCCGCGAGCATGTGATAGATGAGTTTAAGCGTAATAATATTGATTATTATATCAATTTTGGCGGTGGGCTTGATGACCTGGGCTGGCGTGCCTTAAAACCGATACAAGTATTTAAAATGGTAGACGAACAGCTGATGCGGCGGTTAAATTAGACCAGTATAACCACGTCATTTTAACGTTTTTTACTCTGTGTCTTTTTATGAACATTTACTGCTGGAAGGGATTTAAAATTCTTCATGAATATACGTCATGATCCGTACCATTTCGTCACGGATTTCTTTAACAGGCCGGGTAAAATTGTTATTCATAAAGGAGAATGCCAGACGTTTCCCTTTTCGGGTAACCAAATAGCCGCTTTGATTGTAGCTGTTGGATAACGAGCCGGTTTTTGCCCATACAAACACCCGTCCATTATCTGTTTTATAAGCATTTCTAAGTGTGCCCGAAGCACCTCCGGCAGGCAGCATGCTATACAATAACGAGTCGTTATTTACCTGATCTTTAATTTTTTGCAATAAGGCGACAATACTTCGCGGGGTAAACAAATTCATACGCGAAAGCCCGGAGCCGTCAACCCATTGAGGTTCATCCGGCAGATCATTTAAAAAGTGCTTTTTGGAATAGCCGATCACCGAATCGGTATTGAGGGTATTAAATTTGACCGATGAACAGGTCAACAATAGCTGCTCTGCAATAAAATCATCGCTGGTTTGTAGCATTCGTTTATAAACTGTACCCAAGTTCCCATTGTAGATCGTTTTCGCGGTAGCGCTTAATGGTATATTTACAGGCCATACGGGCTTTTTCAGTGTGTCCCGCAATAGTTCCAATGTTAGTTCCACGCTTGTTTTCCAGGGAATCTCCTGTTTAAAGTTCGGCGGTATGGGCATTACCGGGTAAATAAAATTATTACGCAAAAAATCACGCTTAACCTTAAACTTATCCGGATGATAACTCGTATCGCTGTTTAAAAACCGTTTAAGATAGGATGGCTTGATCTGCAGGTTACCATTGCTATCAGCATATAATAAAGCCACATTGTCCTCTAAGGGCATGTCGGTTATTTCAGCCTGGTAATAATCATTATAATCATCCCAGGCCCAGCCTGTCCCAAAAAAATTATTCGCATAACCTGTTGTTGAATAGTATAGGCTTTTATTACTCCGGGCCAGGAAGCCCAGACCTTTAGTCCCTTTGAGATCGCTATGCAGAAATGAAGGATCACCAGTACCCCAAAACACCAGCGAGTCACTATGCAACTCATAACGAAGTGCCGGTATGGAGTCGCCCAGTATTTTAAGGCAGGTATAAAAAGTAAATAGTTTTGTATTGGATGCCGGGATAAAATATTTATCAGCATTTAACTCATATATCATTTTTTGATCATCCAGATCATACAAAGCGAAGCCCGTGAAATGATCGCGCATGATCAGCGAGTGCTTAAATTGCTTTTTTATCTTTCTCTTTTTTATAGTTCGGGCATAAACGGTATCATTAAATAACACCAAACCGCAAATTATTAGCAGAAATATAAAAGTTGTTTTTAGCATACATTTATTCAATTTAACCAATTATTGTTGTAAATTTAATATACCAACTATAATAACCTTGCTACTCACGCTATTTCATAAAATAAAGCAATTCCGGGCAGTATGGCTGACGTGTTTATTTTCGATTTGCTTTTTTGCCGCACAGGCACAATACTTTGATCTCGATTATCATAAAAAAAAAGTAACCATCCCTTTTCGCCTGGTGCGGAGCCTTATGGTGATTAAATTAAGTATTAATCATAAAGGCCCGTTCAATTTTATATTAGATACCGGTGTTGGCTTAATGATCATTACCGACCCTAAATTAATCGATTCTATCTCTATTCCTAACAAACGAACCTTAAAAATACCTGGGCTTGGGGAGGGCGAAGACGCTGAAGCTTATGTTACCTCTCCATTAGATATTGAAATACCCGGATTGGTAAGTTATGATGTAGCCGCAGCCATTTTGAAAAAGGACCTGTTCAGTTTATCCGGTTACGCGGGTATGCCCATACATGGCTTACTTGGCTACGAGTTTTTCAACAATCTTGCCGTCAAAATTAATGTTCCTGATAGTACCTTAACCGTTTGGCGACCAAAAGACCTTAAAGTGTTTAGGAAGGGGGTACCGATTCCCATCACTATTGAAGACCGGAAACCATACGTAGAAACATGGGTAAAACTGCAAAGCGGGGAGAATATAAAGACCAAGCTGATCATTGATCTGGGAGCCGGGCACCCTATCTCGCTCGAAACGGTGGTAAAACGTTATGGTCTTCCGCAAAAATTTATTGCTTCAGCCAACCTCGGTATTGGCTTAAACGGCCCTATTAACGGATATATCGGGCGGCTGGAGTCATTGGAATTGGGTAAATTTAAAATCAAGCAGCTAATAGCCTCTTTTCCGGATATCAATAATGCCCAAAGTTCCCTTTCTGTTCCCCGGGATGGTAACCTGGGTATTGGGACTTTAAAGCGCTTTTCGGTTATCCTGGATTATACCCATAACACCATGTACCTAAAACCCGGCTCAAATTATAAGGCCCCGTTTGAGCATGATATGAGTGGATTGGAATACTATGCTGCCGGCGATAATTTTGATCGGATCATTATTAACCGCGTTGAACCCGGTTCCGCTGCCGATGAAGTTGGCCTGGAAAGGGATGACGAAATAGTAGCCATCAATTTTAAATCGGTATCAAAAATGACCCTCGAAGAAATTGACGAGATATTCAAGTCCCGGAACGATCGTAGCCTTTTGCTTGACGTTTATCACGATAAAAAATTAGATAAAGTGATTCTTACCCTCAAAAGACGCATATAATAGGGTGATTTTTAAAAATCACCCTATTATATGTTATAACATCGTGTTTATTTTAGTTAAGTTTACTGTTTAAGTATTGACATAAATGAAGACAAACCTTATCGCGGGCCGTTATTTACGGGGCTCTGCTTTTATTTTTGCTGTTTTAGCCAGCTCATGCGCTACCAAAAAACACACAGCAAACCAAACCATAACCCTTAAAACAACATCAGGACCAGGCGGAACTGCCGTAGCTACGGCAACAGTTGGTGCACCCAAAAAAGAGGGCATTAAAAAATTCGCCGATGTTATAACCGGTAAAACAAAGGCCGACAGCGGTCTTTTTAATACCTACAAGGTTGATGGCAAGTATTACTATGAAATTCCCGACTCTTTGATTAACCGTGAAATGCTGGTGGTTACCCGCTATGTTAAAACCCCGGGTGGTTTAAAAACCTTCGGTCAGCAATATGGTGGCGAAGAACTGAACGACCAGGTTTGGAAATGGGAGCGCCATGATAAACAGATCTTTATTCGGGTTCCCAGCTATTCTATAAGAGCGGATAGTACTACCGATATGTATCAATCTGTTAAAAACTCAAATCTGGATGCTGTATTGGCTTCTTTTGATATCAAAGCATTTAATAAGGACAGTACAGGCGTACTGATTGATGTTACCGATTTTTACAATGGTGATATAAGCGCTATTGGCCTAACAGATAATGTTAAAAAAGCCTATAAAATTTCGGGGGTTGATAATACCCGCTCCTATATTGATACCATTAAAAGTTTTCCGATAAACCTGGAAGCTCGTACTTTAAAAACCTATCGCTCTGCAGAATCGCCTACGGATAACTCCACAGGGGCTATAACTTTTGAGTTCAATACCTCCATGCTGTTATTACCCAAAACACCCATGAAAGCCCGTATCAGCGATGAAAGGGTTGGATTTTTTGGGCAGCGACAAACCGATTATGGCACAGACGCTCAAAAAGCCCAGGTAACCGCATATATCCATCGGTGGAAACTGGAGCCTAAAGACCCGGCTGCTTACTCACGCGGCGAACTGGTTGAGCCCAAAAAACAAATAGTTTACTATATTGATCCGGCAACGCCAAAAAAATGGGTGCCTTATCTCATAGCCGGCATAAACGACTGGAACAAAGCGTTTGAAGCGGCCGGTTTTAAAAATGCTATTGTTGGTAAAGAAGCGCCAACCCATAAACAGGATCCTGAATTTAGCACTGAGGATGCCCGCTATAGCGTGATCAGGTATTTTGCATCAGATGTAGAGAACGCTTATGGCCCCCATGTTTCTGATCCGCGTACCGGCGAGATCCTGGAAAGCCATGTTGGCTGGTATCATAACGTAATGAGCCTGCTGCGCGATTGGTACCTGATACAAACCGCGGCAGTAAACCCCGCCGCCCGCAAAGCTCAATTTACTGATGCGCAAATGGGCGAACTTATCCGTTTCGTATCCTCACATGAAATTGGCCACACGCTTGGTTTACCGCATAACTTCGGTTCAAGCTATGCTTATCCGGTTGATTCACTTCGTTCTAAAACATTTACTGATAAACACGGTACGGCGCCATCTATTATGGACTATGCCCGTTTTAACTACATCGCCCAACCCGGCGATGGCGTTACGCACCTTTATCCGCAAATAGGCGAGTACGACCTTTGGGCTATCAAATGGGGGTACAGCTGGTTCACTGGCAATAAAACAGCCGTACAGGAAAAAGAAATATTGGCCGATTGGACCGATAAAAAAGCAGGCAACCCGCTTTATTACTTTGGCCGCCAGGGTACATCCATTGACCCACGCCTGCAAAACGAGGACCTGGGCGATAATGCCATGAAAGCCAGTACTTATGGCATAGCTAACTTAAAACGCATTTTACCTAACCTCGAAAAATGGACCTATCAAAAAAACGAGAATTTTAGCGATGTAGCAGAATTATACAACGAGGTTATAGGCCAGTTTTATCGTTACATGGGTCATGTTACTACCAATATCGGAGGCATGAATGAAAACTTTAAAACCTATGATCAAAAAGGCGCTGTTTATGGTTTTGTAAATAAGAATCTGCAACATGATGCTATGCTGTTTTTAAACAAGCAATTGTTTGAAACCCCGCTATGGTTAATAAACAAGCCCGAACTAAGCAAATTTGATAACGGCGTTGTACTTGGCCGGATCAAATCAATCCAGGTTTCGGTTTTGGCCAATGTAATTAGTCCATCAAGGCTGGCACGCATGTATGATAACGAAGCCAAAAACGGCAGCAATGCTTATACTGTTGCCGAACTGTTTACAGATATTCACAGCGGAGTATTTAACAGCAGCAAACCAGACGCGTTTAAACGTAATCTGCAACGCGGTTATATTGAAAACCTGAAAAGTTTACTGATCACCGACGCGAGCTTTTCATTCCCGGGCATAACAAGCGCGCAATTGGCTTCTTTTGGCCTAACGCCAATAAACATTGTTTTATCTGATATCAGACCAATGGTACGTGCAGAATTGAAGAAAATAGATGCCGGGCTACCAAAGGGTGGGGATGCCTTAACCGCGGCTCACTTTGCCGATCTTCACCTGCGTATTAAAGATGCGCTAAATCCGGATAAAGCAGTGATCAACATCCAGGGGACATTGATGCGAGGAATAAACAATAATGATATATTGAAAGAAAACTCAGAAGCTGGTTATATGAATTGCTGGCCAAAAACACCAACAGACTATTAATCTGCTCATTAATAACAAAAAAACCTGCTTAGTTTAAGCAGGTTTTTTTATGAATATACCTGACACATGCAGCATTAGTCAGGGAGAATTGAACAAGGGTTATAATAACCAGCTATAGCAGCGCTATTTAAGCTGACTGATGTTTTCGAAAAAAGCAATCTGCAGATCAAGCAGTGACCTTACATTGATCTTTTCTCCGTACGCATCAAAACATAAAAATTTTGTGCTTTCCGGATGATTCCTTCGTCTTTTCTCAAAAAAATTAAAGGTTTCAAAGAAATAATGATTAGTGGTGACATGGCTTTTATTATTGGTTTGTGACGCATTTAACCGAAATCCGATGGCATCAATCCAATTGTGCACTTTTGAGTGCAGTGTGCTGCTAATATTATTCATAGGTTAACTTGATTTTAAACATAACGAAACATTCGCCGGTTTTGTTGTTCACTTTTTGTATTATTTAAACAATACACTAATTTCCTTTTTTAATCGGCAACAATAATTGTTCCGCTATTCTCATCGCCTGAACTTAATTATTCATACATCCGTAATAAGTCCACAACTTCATCCAAAAACTTAAAAATTCATGAGAAAACCACGACTATTATTTACTGCTTTATTGATATGTCTATTCAGTATAAACGCTTGTAAAAAGGGAGATCCGGGGCCGGCGGGGGTCAACGGAACCAATGGCGCACAAGGTCCTAAAGGAGATACCGGCTCACCGGGACCGGGCGGCCCACAAGGAGCAACGGGCAATACCGGAGCAACAGGACCAACAGGTGCTCAAGGACCAGCCGGATCTAATGGCGCTAATGGAGACGATGGTACCATGAGTGTTAAAAGTTATTTGTTAATCGATAAAAGTGTTACCCTAACCGGATTTACCAATTTCACGATACCGGCCATTACCCAGGATATAGTTGACAGTGGTGTTGTTTTAGCTTACTTCAGAACTACAGGAAGCACCGGGGGATATTATGCATTGCCTTACAGCGAAGCCGGCAGAACCATTACCTTATCTGACTTTGGGGTTGGTTATGTCGATATCAAAGCCAATTTTTCACAAACCGGGCTCGATTTTAAAATTGTAGTTATTCCTGGGGGCAGTGTTACCACCTTGCAAATCGCCCATCCGGGTATCAATTTTAAAAATTACAGTGAAGTAGCAACAGTTTTGCATATCAACTAATTTAATAAAGGCCCTTATTAAGCGCAAAAGAGCTGATATTGCAGGCTATTTTACGCTTAATATTTGTAACAATGATATGATTAATAAGCATTTAGCGCCTCTTATGTAACAATCGTATGCTTTTTTAATATTTAATACTTTATAAGTTGAACATTTGCAATTGGATTGTGTCCAATATATAATTAATAAAATTTTTAAGCAGAACAAACACTCTATGAAACCCCTGTTCCTTATTTTAAGTCTAACCATTTTAACGGTATTCAACTCGCTGGCACAAACCACGCATGACATTAGCGGCACCGTTGTTGACACTACCAAACTGTCGTTACCGGGCAGCAGTATTAAGCTTATATCAAATGGCGGGGATAGTACCATATCTATTGCCGATGCGAATGGAAAGTTCGCCTTTTCGGGTATTAAGGGCAGTAAAATAACACTTACATTATCATCCATTGGTTTTACATCTATCAAAAAGCACTTCTCATTGGATCCCGACGGAAAGCCTGTTGATCTGGGTAACATTATCATGAAGGCTTCAACCAATATGCTTAATGTGGTTACTATTGTGGGTGTTAATCCGGTAACTTTGAAAGAGGATACCGTGGAGTACAACGCCAGTGCTTATAAAGTACGGGAGAATGCACCGGCCGAAGATCTGATCAAAAAGCTACCCGGTGTTGATGTAGACGTAAATGGAAACATTACTACCCAAGGCAAACAGGTTACCAAGGTGCGCATAAACGGTAAGGACTTTATGGGAGGCGATGTTCAAAGCGCTACTAAAAACCTGCCTGCCGATGTGATTGAGAACATTCAAATGATTGATGATTATGGCGACCAGGCTAACCTTACCGGCGTTAAAACCGGCGAGCCGGATAAGATCATGAACATCACCATTCGTAAGGATAAAAACTATGGTTATTTTGGACAGGGCACAGCTGGCGGTGGTAGAGACGCACTACCTCAAAGCCAGGGCATTCCTGATAAAACTCGTTATATAGGATCAATAAATGCTTTTAATTTTAATGGCGACCAGCAAATTGCTGTCTTAGGAAGCATTAACAATACCAACGTAAATACCTTTTCATTCGGCAGCCCCACAGGCGGTGGTGGCGGTGGTTTTGGAGGCGGTGGTTTTGGCGGAGGCGGCCGTGGTAATGCAGGCCGGGGCGGCGGTAACTCAGGCAGCTTAATAACTACGCAAAATGGCGAAACCAACGCGCATTCCCTGGGAGCTAACTTCCGCGACCAATGGGGTAAAAAGCTTTCGGTATATGGCAGCTACAGCTTTGCTGATAATACGGTTACAACAACAACCAATACGTTGCAGGAAAACAGGTCGGGTACAACACAAAACCAAAACAGTGTTGAAAAAGATCAGAATATAAACCACCGGTTTACCTGGAATATGGAGTATAAACCAGATACGATCAACTATTTAAAAGTTACACCAACATTCTCATACGCGGGCACAAATACCAACGAAACCGAGGCTTCTACCTTTACCCGTGATGGCCAAGTAAGTTCCGCTTATACCTCTCTTACCAGCGGCGATTCACAAGCTCCGAATTATGGTTTCACCGCCTTATTTAACCATCGCTTTAAAAACCGCCATAACCTGAGCATCAATGCTACCGTAAGCTCGGCGCCAAGCTGGTCATACCAAAATCCGGTTTATGATTTTACGGCAGGTGCCCCCACTGCTCCGGCAAATCAAATGATCAATACTTATAGCCGTACCAACAGTTATGGAACTAACGTTTCGTATCTGAACCCAATAGGTAAACGTTCATACCTGGAGCTTAACTATGCGTTTAACCGTGCTATTACAACCAATAACAAAGAAACTGATACGCTCTTTAATGAGGCTGATTTTTCTTTCAGAAGCGACAGCGCGTTAAGCAACCGTTATAATTACACCTTTACAACCAATAAGGTGGGCTTAAACTACCGTTTTATTGAAAAGAAATATAACTATACTTTAGGCTTAGGCGTTCAACCATCTGTTTTAGATGGCAACTCACCGGTAACCGGCGTTTCAACGCACATTTCAACATTTAATGTGATTCCAACCGCCCGTTTCATTTATAATTTTTCACGCAGTCAGTCATTCAGTGTTAACTATAACGGATCAAGCAGTACACCAAGTTTTTCACAATTACAACCCGTGATCGACTTTTCAAACGCGCTTTACCCGGTTGAAGGTAACCCTAATCTGAAACCACAGTTTACCAACAATTTTTCGATCAGGTATAATAAGTTCAGTTTCCAGACAGGTGATGTATTCTTTGCTAACTTATCGTTCCAGAGTGTACAAAACCAGGTGGTAACCAACACCATTACCTATCCTCGTCTTTATTCGCCTAACCCGAGATTCCAAAACACCATTTTAACCCAGTATTTAAATGCTGATGGATATTACACCGGTTCGGGCCGTTTAACTTATTCCAAACCATGGGAAAACCGTAAATACACGCTTTCATTTAACGGTACCGCTACCTACACCAATAATATAGGCTATCTGACCGATATCGATTCAACTTCATTTGCGGCCACTACTCAGAAAAACATTGCCAAAAACCTGGTATTTACCCCGGAAGTCCGTTTCAGGGTTGACATCAATAACGTTATTGACGCACAAATTTTAACCAACTACGCCATCAACCGAACAAGCAACTCTGTAGAAAGCCCCCTGTTAAGCGGAACTTCAAATATCAGGACCTGGAATATTGGCCTTACCGGTAAAAACTACTTTGGCGATTGGGTTTTTAGCTATGATTACTCCAAGGCTACTAACTACGGTTACAGTTCGGATATTAAGGTTACCAACCCTAACATCCTGAACTTATATGTGGAACGCCGCTTTTTGAAAAACAAACAAGCAACTCTCCGTTTATCTGGTTTTGACTTGTTTAATCAAAACACAGGCTTTTCATCAACATCCACAGCCAGTTCATTAACCCAATCTCGTGTTAACCGGCTTTCAAGATATTATCTGTTAACGTTTACGCTTAACCTGAAAAAATTTGCAGGCAAGGCCCCTGTTCAGGATAATATGGGTCCCGGCCGGTTCAGAGATGGTGGCGGAAGGCGCGATGGCGGTAACGGCGGAGGAGGTGTACCAGGTGTTCCTGGTGGGCTACAAAATTAGTCATAAAAAGAGTCCCTTCTTAATAGAAGGGACTCTCTTTTGTTTATATAAAGAATATTTTATTGCGTCGTCAATACATTACTTATAACCCGTTCCAGATCTTCCAAATCAAAGGGTTTGGCCAGATAAGTTTGGGCGCCGGCATGGCTGGCCAATAATTGGATATCGCTATTAGCCGAAAAGTATATAACCGGGATATGTTTTAATTCTTCGTTTTTTTTAAGTGTTTGGGTAGCTACAATTCCTCCGGCATCAGGTATCCAGTTGTCCATTAATATAACATCTGGTAAAATCGGCAACACTTTACCAACAATGTTGTTGCAATCGGTAAAAGTATGCACTTCCCATCCCTTCTCTTCTAAGATATAACTGCAAATAGAAAGTATATCTTCATCATCATCAAATATGATGATCTTTTTGCGCGGTTCTTCCATTATTATACTACCCGTGAAACTATAAATAAATTCCAATACTGGCAAATAATTTAAAGTCTTAATTAATATACATGACAGCCGAATTAATATTGGGCTTTATGTTTTTTGTTGTAGTGTTAAAATAGGGCGCAAAAACGTCAAATCAAATACATAATCCGGTGTATGTTTTACACTTTCGTAATATATTAGTTACTCAATAATTTATATCCCATTATATTGAAAACAATAATAAATTTACCATTCAATTTAAGCCTTATTTGAACCAGTTTGCAGCAGTAATCTTCCTGTTAAATTTAATTTATGAATAAAAATATCCGATCACTTTTATTGTGGCCGCTGCTGTTTGGCACCACAATCAACGCCAATGCGCAAAAAGCGGTTCAGGCCAGTTTATGGCTAACCAAGGCCGACAGATCTGTTTTATTTGAAAAGCAAAAAGATGCTTTAACTTTTAAACAGGCTAACGATAGCGGATTTACCATCAGTATTGACGACAAAAAAACTTACCAGTCTATTGATGGCTTTGGCTTTGCGTTAACGGGGGGCAGCGCCATGCACATTATTCGCATGAGTCCGGGTAGCCGTGCCGCCCTGCTAAAAGAATTGTTTGCCACTAATGATAATAACATTGGCGTAAGCTATATCAGGTTAAGCATTGGAGCATCTGACCTGAACGAAAAAGTATTCTCTTATGATGATATGCCCGCGGGACAAACAGACCCAACCTTGAAACATTTTAACCTTGGACCAGATAAGCAGGATGTGATCCCGGTGATGAAACAGATACTGGCTATCAATCCGGCTATTAAAATATTAGGCTCACCCTGGTCGCCGCCAGCATGGATGAAAACCAATGAAGATACCCGTGGCGGTCGTTTAAAGCCAGAATATTATGGCGCTTATGCCAAATACCTGGTGAAATATATACAAGGAATGAAAGCTAATGGGATTCCGATTGACGCCATTACCATTCAAAACGAACCCTTGCATCCCGGCAACAATCCGAGTTTACTATTGGTAGCTCCGGACGAAGGTGAGTTTATTAAAAACAACCTCGGACCAGCCTTTAAAGCTGCTGGCATCAAAACCAAGATCATTATTTATGACCATAACGCCGACAGGCCCGATTACCCGATCTCTATTCTGAACGACCCTGCCGCCCGTAAATATATCGACGGATCAGGCTTCCATTTATATGGCGGGGATATTGAGGCGTTAACCGATGTGCACAATGCCCACCCGGATAAAAACCTTTATTTTACGGAACAAATGGTGGTTGAAAAAGAGAACAGCTCCACCATCAATATAGCCTCGCCGGTTAAAAGATTGATCATTGGCGCAACCCGTAACTGGAGCCGCAACGTCCTGGAGTGGAATTTGGCCGCCGATCCGGATTATAAGCCCTATACCGACCGGGGTGGTTGCCCCATGTGCCAGGGCGCGGTAACTATCGATAAAAACGCGGTGAAACGCAATCTGGCTTACTATTCCATAGCACACGCGTCTAAATTTGTTCGTCCTGGTTCGGTTCGTATCGCTTCAAATAACTCGGATACACTGCCAAACGTGGCTTTTAAAACGCCGAATGGTAAAAAGGTTCTTATTGTAGCCAACACCAGCGACTCTTCGCAGACTTTTAGTATCAAATATAATGGCCAAGCTGTTACCACTACCCTGGATAAGGGCTCTGTAGGCACTTATATCTGGTAAGCGTTCTTAATTATTTGTTTATACCAATAACCTAAGTATATCATGTTATTACAAACTTTTAAAAATATATCGGTAAGGGCATTATTCCTGGTCTTACCTGTTTCGTTTATTTCGTTACAGGGCAGCGCGCAAAGCTTTTTAAAGGCAGATGGCAAAAAGATAGTGGACGAAAGCGGCAAAAACGTATTGCTGCGCGGCATGGGCCTGGGCGGATGGATGCTGCAGGAGGGCTATATGCTGCATGTGAATAAGGATAGTCGCCAGTTTCGCATCCGCGAAAGGCTGGAAGAACTGATGGGCCCTGCAGAAACCAAGGAGTTTTATGATACCTGGCTGGCTAACAATACCCGCAAAATAGATATAGACTCGATGCATCGCTGGGGTTTTAATTCGGTGCGTTTGCCGATGCATTATAACCTTTATACTTTGCCGGTTGAGAAAGAACCTGTTGCCGGGCAAAATACCTGGATAGATAAGGGTTTCAAAATGACCGACGACCTGCTGGCCTGGTGCAAAGCAAACCATATGTACCTGATCCTTGATCTGCATGCCGCGCCGGGCGGCCAGGGTAACGACCTCAATATATCAGATCGTAACACCGATGTGCCATCATTGTGGGATAGCGAAGCCAATAAACAAAAAATGATAGCTCTTTGGCGCAAACTGGCCGACAGGTATAAAAATGAACCCAACATTGGCGGCTATGATATCATCAATGAACCTAACTGGGGTTTCGATGATCCGGCCAATGATAAGAATGGCTTAAAAGAAAAAACCAATGCTCCCTTACGCAAATTAATGATTGATATCACGGCTACTATTCGTGAGGTGGACAAAAAACACATCATCATTATTGAGGGTAACGGCTGGGGTAATAACTATAACGGCATACTGCCTACCTGGGATAAAAACATGGTATTGAGCTTCCACAAGTACTGGAATTTTAACGATCAAAAATCGGTAGAACACATCATCAAAACCCGCGATCAGTATAACGTGCCCGCCTGGATAGGGGAGACCGGCGAAAACTCCAATGTGTGGCTGACGGAGGAGATCCGTTTGCTGGAGAAAAACAATCTGGGTTGGGCACTGTGGCCATTAAAAAAGATGGGCAATAACAATCCGATCGAGATCCCTTCCAACTTGAATTATGATGACGTAACGCGTTACCTGAATACCGGTAAACATAAACCCAAGGAAAGCAATGTATACAGCGGCACACTCGAAATGGCCATTCATGCTAAATTAGAGAATGCCATTATTCACCATGATGTGATTGATGCTATTTTCAGACAGCCGTTCACTACCGCAACCAAACCGTTCAAAGCAAACAGAGTAACTAACGGCACTATTATCAATGCGGTTGACTATGATCTTGGCCGAAATGGCTTTGCCTATTTTGATACCGATACGGCCGATTACCATACCTCCGGAAAACCGGGCATCGGAAACCATGGCAGAATTTATCGTAATGATGGCGTGGACATCAGCAAAGACTCCACTGCCTACAACAGCTTTTATGTTGACCACATAGAAACCGGCGAATGGGCCCAATACACCATACAGGTAAAAACAGCCGGCGCTTATTCGGTTAAACTAAAAGTAGCCGCTGCTACTGATGATGCCAAACTATCCCTCAACATAAACGGTGCCGATCAGGCAAAAGAAGTGGCTATACCCAATACCGGCGGCCTTAAAACCTGGCAGGTGATCACCGTAAAAGATATCCGCTTAAAAGCCGGCGCTAATAAAGTAAGGGTTTACGCCAATAATGGGGGATATAATTTGCATTGGTTACAATTTTGGAAGGGGAAGTAAGGTAGATTTTAGATACTGTCTACAATCCACGCGTCATTGCGAGGTACGAAGCAATCTCTACACAGGCAAGTCATGGATTTAAATATCGGCTCTGTAAAGCATAGAGATTGCTTCGTACCTCGCAATGACGCGTTTTTTATTTTATTTTTTCGACAAATTTATAACAGATAATTGGGCAATCTTTAAAAATTATATTTGGTTATGGAAAAATATAATTTTGTAAAGCATGGAATACATCCAACTCAAATAGAAGAGGATTATTTAAACACTCTTTTTTCAAGATTTGTTGACGTTCGTAATATCATAGTTAGTCCTAATTTCGATAGTGATACGTCTATTTATAGATTATTTCAAATTAAAGAATTATTTTCTATCTATGTTGAGTGCATCAAATATAAACCGATTAACGATTTTATAAATAGCGGCGATTTTAATCTAATAAGCCACCCATTTATGATGGGCCTGTTTAAAAATTTAAGACACCTTCTTTCTCATTTTCCGCTTGCTGAATCTTGGAATGATATTAAATTTAAAAAGAGTTGGTTAACCGCATTTGACAAAAAATCTCAAATTGAAAAATTTTTGACCCTGTATACTGGAGATTGTGGGATACTTAGTCTAAATACTCCTTATACATTAAATCCTATAAAAGTAGTAATAGGAATCCCAGCTCAATTTAATACTGATGGTTTTATTTCCTTAAAGGAAATTATAAATGAAAGAGACGGTAGTTTAATCTTTGCTTTAATAATCTCTTTAATCTTAGGTAAACAAATAAAAGATTACGATATCCCCTTTGAGAATTCTAAAAACAGCATACTCGTTAAGGACAAAAGCAAACCTTAGATATTAACTGTTATGAAATGCTACGACTCATAAGTTCTCCTATTAGTAATTTCAGTTCTACCCAGCCCAACCTTCCCGATCCAAACTCCTGAAATGAATGGCCTCGGCCAGGTGTTCCAGTTTGATCTCTTCACTGCCAGCCAGATCGGCAATGGTGCGGGATACTTTCAGGATCCGGTCGTAGGCCCGGGCAGAGAGGCCCAATTTTTCCATAGCCTTTTTGAGAAGCGTTTGTCCGGCTACATCTATTTTACACAGATCGCGGACCATTTGTGGGCTCATTTGAGCATTGGCATGCAGATCTTGGCGATTGCCGAAGCGTTCTATCTGTATCTCGCGGGCTGCAATTACCCGTTCACGGATCAGTTCGCTTTTTTCGGCGGCACGATCTGAGGATAGCTCGCTGAAATTTACCGGCGTTACTTCTACATGCAGATCGATCCTATCCAACAGCGGTCCGGAGATCTTACTCAAATATTTTTGCACCATTCCCGGCGGACATATACATTCTTTTTCGGGGTGATTATAATAACCGCAAGGGCAGGGGTTCATACTGGCTACCAACATAAAACTTGATGGATAATCTACCGTAAACTTAGCCCGGGATATGGTTACGCGGCGTTCTTCCAACGGCTGGCGCATTACCTCCAGTGCGCTGCGCTTAAACTCGGGCAGTTCATCCAAAAACAATACCCCGTTATGTGCCAGCGAAATTTCGCCGGGTTGCGGATTGCCTCCTCCTCCAACTAATGCCACATCGCTAATGGTATGGTGCGGGGAGCGAAAGGGTCTGATGGTAACCAACGCATCAGCCGCGGCCAATTTGCCTGCAACAGAATGTATTTTGGTGGTCTCTAAAGATTCGTATAAACTCAGCGGTGGTAAAATAGAAGGTAGCCTTCGGGCCAGCATGGTTTTCCCCGCTCCCGGCGGACCGATCAATATCACATTATGACCACCTGCCGCGGCAATTTCCAATGCGCGTTTGATGTTTTCCTGGCCCTTTACTTCGCTAAAATCACTATCGTAATTGCTCAGGCTGTTGTAGAATTCCTCACGGGTATTCACCACTTCAGGCTCGATGTTCAGGTCGCCATTAAAAAATCCGGCCACCTCTTTGATGTTATCTACGCCGTAAACTTCCAGGTCATTTACAATCGCGGCTTCACGAGCATTTTGCTTAGGGAGAATAAATCCTCTAAAACCATCTTTACGGGCTTGTATAGCAATAGGGAGCGCACCTTTAATGGGCTGCAGACTACCATCGAGTGATAGTTCACCCATGATGATATACTTATCCAGATTCTCCGGCTCCAACTGGCCCGACGCTGCTAAAACAGCTGTAGCTATGGTAAGATCATAAGAAGAGCCTTCTTTTTTGATATCTGCAGGGGCCATATTTACCACCACCTGCTGGCGCGGCATCCGGAAACCGGTATTTTTAAGCGCCGATTCAATCCGGAAATAACTCTCTTTTACCGCCACATCGGGAAGGCCAACTATAAAATATTTGGTACCCGCCGCTATATTTACCTCAACTGTTATGGTAATAGCCTCGATACCATAAACCGCACTGCCAAAAGTTTTAACCAACACTGGGATAAAGTTTAATCAATGCGTAAGATAAATATTTTAATTAGCAGAGGAAAACAGAAAGATATTAAATAGGTACATATAAAAAACCGCCGCCTCTATATCAAGAGACGGCGGACTGCTATTTTTGATCTTGAAATTAGGCTACACGGGCAATAACCATCATAAATCCGCAGGATGCAATGACACAGGCCAGTATCATAACCGACCATATTTTTTGATGGTGTTTGCTTATTTTCTCAAAAGCAATATTGAGCTTATTAAATCGCTTATTGTTTAACAATACAAAATAGTTTAACAGTAACGCCCCAACCGCTCCCAGCAGTATATAAGTGCCGCCCATGGGATTAACATTAAACCAACTCGATTTTAAACAAAGCTGTGCGATCAACAGTAATGTGGTTAAAAATACGATCAGCAAAAAATTCAACCCAAAAAGCGAATTAAAGCGGGGTAAACTACCCTGACCAAAATTTTTGAAACTCCATCTGTAAAAACTTACATACATGGATTTATAGAATCTTGTAGTGTTCATAGGTTGTTGGTTTAAGGTTAATAATGGCTTGTTGTAATATTATATATCGAAATAACGCAATTTTTCAGAATTTTATTGTGTTAAATTAAATATTTTTTATCAACCCTGTATTTTTATTAAATAAATATCCTGCTTCGCCCAAAAATGAAATTGTTGCAAATAATCTTTATTAATACCGCAAAAATTTCACCTTCTATTTAGCTGCGGCCATTTGCAACAATACCTGGTCATGATGATATTTTACTTCTGACTGGTTATCGAACACCATCGCAGCACCATTTTTTTCGGTATACGCTGGCCAATTAGGCAAACCTTTTGCATTAGGATTACCGATACGGGCGAAATTTATCCAGGCCTGGCTTATTTTTGCGGCCAGCGCGTAAGCCTCTTT
Source organism: Mucilaginibacter sp. RCC_168 (assembly GCF_041355315.1). Classification (NCBI taxonomy): domain Bacteria; kingdom Pseudomonadati; phylum Bacteroidota; class Sphingobacteriia; order Sphingobacteriales; family Sphingobacteriaceae; genus Mucilaginibacter; species Mucilaginibacter sp. RCC_168. The sequence continues at coordinate 156,475 of NZ_JBFUPN010000009.1, read as the reverse complement.
TCCTCCCCCGGTAAACTCTTCGCAACGACCGATATTATTAAACTGGAAGGCAATATCCATACAATGCACCGATTTATACATGCCATCCATTACCGGCGACTGCCAGGCAAACTGGTACATATAAACAGGCGCTCCCCCAGCTACCGCCGACTTGGCATTGGCCTGCCTAACCGTTCCTGGTCTAAAGGTTGTTAGATCAATATCAATATAGTCGGCTGGTTTTACAGTATTGGGATATGCCTTTTTAACTTCGGCCATATAAGCGTCGGTTTTATCGCCATATTTTTTCTGTAGATATGCCTTGGCCTCGTCTAAAGTAAAACCCGCGATAGCCGGGTTAATGAGCGAAGCCATAAATTCAGTCTTGGTAGAACCCACCAGCAAAGGCACATTTTTAGAAAGCTCGATAGCCGCCGGGTCCGTCATATTATAAGGTAAAAAACTTCCGTCGATACTTGGTTCCCACATTAGTCCGAAGGCACCAACAGGTTTACCTTCAGCCTTCAATTGCTGCTGCACTTTTATAAAAGCTTTTTTGCAGGCTGCACTCAAACGCTCATAAGGCATAGATTGTAATGAATCAACCTGGCCTGGTTGCAGGTTCAATACCTCCAGCACAGCCGCGCCAATGCGTTTAGAAACATCGGCTGTCATAAAATCGCTGCGATAGCTTCCGCTTTCTACTATGGCTTTTTGAAACAAGCCTTTTGCCGATGGCGCGTTCATCAGCGTCCCCACCTTGGCGCCCCCGCCTGATTGGCCGAAGATGGTTACATTATCCGGATCGCCGCCAAAGCTGGCTATGTTTTGTTTTACCCATTGCAGAGCAGCCACGATATCCATCATCCCCGCGTTAGCTGATGCTTTATACTTATCGCCATAGGCCGAAAGGTTTAAGAAACCCAATAAGTTTAGACGATGATTGATAGATACTACCACCACATCGCCCTTTTTACTCAGATTTTCGCCGTCATACGAGGGAAGCTCAATGGCCGAACCAGCGCTAAAGCCACCGCCATGCAACCAAACCATTACCGGGCGCTTTTTTTGATCATTGATGCCGGGCGTCCAAACATTGAGTTTGAGACAATCCTCATTCATATAACCCCAGTTGTGATTAAAACCAAACTCCAGCAGATCATTCACTGTGGTGGTAGGGTCTATGGGACAAACCGCTCCATAAACTAATGATGCGCGAACTCCTGGCCATGACGCTGGCTTTTCGGGTGCCATAAATCGCTGTGCTTTAGCATAGGGAATGCCTTTATAGGTAAAAGTGCCGGTATGGATATATCCACGAACCTGCCCGTTGTCGGTACTGGTTACCGCGATATTTTTTCCGGCTAAAATGGCATCGCCGCTATTGCCCTGGCACCATCCATAAACAGGCAAAAGACATAGGGCTAAAACAGCCCAAAATGAGGAGCGTTTTTTCATAACTTATTTGGTTTAGTATAATTGGTTTTTACAGATCAATGGGCCTATAGAATGCCCAAACAACAACCAGAAATGATACTACAGATAAGCAGGGGAGGATAACAGAAAGGGTCTGTTTAAAACAAGATCTTTTCTATAATTATCATTGTGTTTGTTTAACACAATGATAATTATAAATTCTTATAAATCAAGGGTTATGAGGAACTTTTATTCCATTTGTATACTAACTTATGGGGCTGTGATACTAAATGAGGCTAATACATTTACATTCGGATCGACCACGATAGCATCGGGCTTTGTTTTTACCGAAAATTGGGCCAAAGTGGTTTTATCTTTTACCTGAATGTGGAATACCTCCCCATTAATAGCAACATCCAGCGGGAACTCATATAAATTATCCTGCTTTTGTTCAATACTGACACTAACCGATCCTTTGTCTGCATCATAATGCCAGCCGATGTTCAGATCCGGGTGCCCGGCTTTGTGGAGCCACTGGTTAAAAAACGGTTTCAAATCCTGGCCGCTAACTTGTTCCATCTGTTGTCTTAGGTCGTCGGTATTAGCGTTGCTGCCGCGGTATTTGGCATAGTAGTTTTGTATACCTTTCCAAAACAGCTCATCACCCAGTTTGCGGCGGAGCATGTGCAATACCCAGCCACCTTTTTCGTAGCTATTGGCGTTAAGCAGCTGCATATAGTCGTTTTTCACCGCGCTGTCAACCACAGGAGTAAGGCGCTTTTTTTCAAACTCCAGCACCTTTTTACGATCGGTCAGCAGGCGTTTTTTAAGGGTATCAGTGCCGTACTTGTTTTCCAGGTACAGGTTGGTCATGTAGGTGGCAAAACCTTCGCTGAGCCACAGGTGCCAGAAACTTTTTTCGCTGGCGCTATCACCAAACCACTGGTGGGCGATCTCGTGTGCCATCAGCTCCTCAATACCCGGCGAGGTTACCGATTCTTCAAAGTAAAATATAGCGCTGGCATTCTCCATACCGCCAAATATGGTTTTTGATTGTACATTGGCCAGTTTTTCATAACTGAACGGGCCAACATTTTTGATAAAGAATGGCAATATATCTTTGGCCACGGCGTAACTTTTAAAGCCAGCGTCTTTATTTTCCGGGAACACATAAGTATATACCGGGATGTTACCCACAGTACCAGGACGATCAATAGCAAAGGCGGCGACACCTATAACCATTACTTTGGTGGGTACAACAACAGCTTCGTGCCAGTGCGTTAATTTCAAATGGTTGGGCAGTTGTTGTTCTTTTATTTTCAGACCGTTGGATATTACCTGGTAATGGTCGGGCGCAGTCACTACAAAATCAACCGAGGCTTTATCGGCCGGAACATCTACGCAGGGCAACCAGTTATGAGCCCGGTTTGGCCAGTTATCTCCAAAAAAAGTGCGGTGACCAAAGTTATTGGTAGATATGATGAGGCCATCGGCAGGTACGCCCGTATAGCTTATTTTATAGCTATGCAGGCTGCCTGTTTTGGCGTTTGAATATATTTTAACCGCAGCACTATCCTGTACAAACCTGAGTTTCTTTCCTTTTTCGGTAATTGCTGATACCTGCATCCCTTTACCTTCAGCATTCTTTTTAACCAGGTCGAGGTTAAATGTTGAAGTGTTTTTCAAAAACTTAACGTCTACTGTAGCCAGCCCTTTGATGTTATTATCAGCATCGCTTAATTGTAAGGCAAAGTTGTAGTGCTGTACATCAATAACAGCACCGGGAACCTGTGCCTTGGCGGCCATGCTTAAAATTAAAAAGGCCGAAGATAATATCGTTTTACGCATATATTTTAAATGGGGGATAGCTTCGTATAACACAAAACTAAAATAAAAAAGCGGCCAATCAGTTCCCCATTTATATTTAAAAATGATGTTATCTAAACGCAAGACACCATTTAATCTGCCGATTGCTTATAGCGTTTTTTACCTCCTTGCTGCGAAGCATTAATTGCGTTACAGCTGTATTCCCACATTTTTTCCTCATACTGCGCTATAACATCAAGCAGTTCTGTTCCTCCGGCAGCAACTTTGGAGAGGCTGGTTGCCGCCCTTCTACCACATAGTTGAATATTTGCTGCGTAATTACTTAGTAATATTATTAATAAAATAAAGCTGATTATTTAATGCCAGACCTCTGTTTTCAGATCCTGATTCAGCAAGGGTTGATTTTACTGCGTTGTGCAACTCTTGTTTGGTAAACGAAACCTGTTTAAAGGTACCTTTAAGCGAACTGTAAACTTTTCCGATGTCTTGCTGTGAATATTGCCCGTTCTTGTTCATCTCTATTACCGAAAAAGATATACTATTCCCTGATATCTTTTCAACTTTCATAAACACATTGGAGTCTTGGTAGTAATCTGATCCGGCAGTCTTTAATTCAAAAAAATCTTCTGTATTGGCATTATCCAATTTATGATATATATCATCCTTTATTCGCTCCCGTTCGGCCTGATATTCTCTGCGGAGACTATAAGCGCCATATTCGGAGTATCCCCAATAGCTCAAGCCCCAAAGCGCTATACCTATCGGTACTACCAGAAAATATCGCCCTCCATTAACCCCCGTGCCTCTTTCTTTGACTACACTTGTCCCCGAAATACGATCATGCCATCCGCCGTTCCCAAATAAAAACGAGAAGCTTTCAAAGGGGATACATCGGGCCAATGTGCGTTTTAAAATAGTACTAAAATCTGAATTTTCACCATTATCATTTATCACCCTCGTTTCAGTTAGATATTTAGCCGGTGTAGCCCCAAAAGCCACCTCAAAAGGAACATAGTATAGTAGCCGGCCAATAAAAATGAGAATTAAAAGGGTAAATTTTTCGCCAATAACTGCCTGAAAACGCATCAATATATTATTGTGCAGGTCGCTATAAATCAGCATTTCAATCAAAGTCGAAAAAAGAAGCACCGCCATAATCATATCAGCAATTAGGTTCATGAACCGCTGACCCGACGATGCACTCACATAGTTGGAGGTTGTTTGCTCCTCATCGGTATTTGTTTGTATCTCCAGCTGTTTGTTTTTATTAAAGTAATCTAACACCTGCCAGGCCAGCCCTATCCAAGCCAGCCTTATAATGAGGTATGCCAAAAAAACCAGCTTCGATCTTCCGTCCGCAGCAAACAAACTATCTGTAAGTATAGTGCTAAGGGCGTAAAGTGTAAAAATTGCCTTGTTAAATAATATAATGGCGAAGGCAAACCTGGGCAGCCTTGTTTCTTTACCTTTTGACGATACAAATAATATGGCACCCAATAACAACAATGCGCAAAAAATTAAGTTAAAGGCAGCAGACGCATTCCGCATGCCTAACCATTGGAGATTTAGCGGACTAAGCAGACCTGATAGTGCTCTGGTAAAAAAACCGTAACTATTATTATAGCTATCTGATAATATACCCAATACAGGTACAACAAAAGCAATAATGGCTACGCTTTTTGCCGAAAATTGTTTTTTGAACATAACGTGAATGCCTTATTTTTTTTAAAAGCAATCACAATATAATAATGCTTTAATAAAATGCCTTTCTATCCGATGCTTATTTTTTGAACATTTATTACAAAAATTTGTATTTACATCTTAGGCATACGGCGCATCATGCTGGCCATGGCTGCCGGGTTGCTCATTTGTTTCATTACTTTTTTCATGTCGTCAAATTGCTTCATGAGGCGGTTTACCTCGGCCAGATCCGTACCGGAACCTTTGGCTATACGGGTGCGGCGACTTTGATTAATGGTTTCGGGATTTGATTTTTCAAAGGGCGTCATAGATTGGATGATGGCTTCGATAGCTTTAAAGGCATTATCGTCAACCTCTACATCTTTCATCATTTTGCCTACACCTGGTATCATGCCCATCAGATCTTTCATGTTACCCATTTTTTTGATCTGCTGTATCTGACTGTAAAAATCGTTAAAATCAAACTTGTTTTTGCGGATCTTCTTTTGCAGTTCGGCGGCTTCTTTCTCGTCAAACTGCTGCTGCGCACGCTCTACCAGGGAAACTACGTCGCCCATGCCCAGGATCCGGGAGGCCATACGATCCGGGTGGAAAACGTCCAGCGCTTCCATTTTTTCACCAGTACCGATAAATTTGATCGGTTTGTTCACTACCGATTTGATCGATAAGGCGGCGCCACCACGGGTATCACCATCCAGCTTGGTTAAAACCACGCCGGTAAAGTCTAAACGGTCGTTGAACACTTTGGCGGTATTTACAGCATCCTGGCCGGTCATGGAATCCACCACAAACAGGATCTCATGCGGATTAACCGCTGCTTTTACCTGCTCAATCTCCACCATCATGGCCTCGTCAATAGCTAAACGACCGGCGGTATCAATGATCACCACATTGTGTCCATTCTGTTTGGCCAGGGCAATACCCTCACGGGCAATGGCTACCGGATCTTTTGAATCGCGGTTGGCATAAACGGGGATACCTATCTGCTGACCCAATACTTCCAGTTGGTCAATAGCTGCCGGGCGGTAAATATCATCCGCAACCAGTAGTGGCTTTTTGTTTTTTTGTGTTTTTAAGTAGTTGGCCAGCTTGCCGGTAAAGGTTGTTTTACCAGCACCGTTCAAGCCTGCTATAAGGATAACGGTTGGCGTAGCCGGGAAAGTAAGTTCGGCGGTAGTGCCGCCCATCAGCTCGGCCAGCTCATCGTTCATGAGCTTGGTAAGCAGCTGGCCTGGCGAAACAGCCGTTAAGACATTCTGGCCCAGTGCTTTTTGCCTTACATCATCGGTAAAGGCTTTGGCAGTTTTATAGTTAACGTCGGCATCCAGAAGGGCTTTGCGTATCTCCTTCATGGTTTCGGCCACGTTTATCTCAGTAATAGTTCCCTGACCCTTCAGGACCTTGAACGCCCTGTCGAGTTTATCCGAAAGATTTTCAAACATTATTATACAGTACTTTAATCTTTAAAGGTTACAAAGGTATGATTTTGAAATATATCCGTTGAATTATTTTGGCGATGAACACGCATTTTGAAAAGAGCTTTTACATCCAGCCTACAAAGACTTTTTAAACCTCAAATTTTAACACTTTTCCGGCCGAAAACAGGATAAAACAGGACCAAAATTGTTTCCAAAACCTCCATTTTAACACTTTTTAACAAATTTTAACCCTGTTTTGAGTAGTTTCTGAAACTTTAAAAAGTATTAATTTATTGCCATTCAAATAACTACATGCCAAACGTTCGGTTCTCGGACTATTTTTTCTTTTAACAGAACGGCCCGGTTCCCCAAAGGAAACCGGGCCGTTGATTGTTTACTAAATATACGAAATTTAGAATTAATCCGTGCTATTTTATTCCAATTAAAATCCGGAGATATTTACCAATGCCATTTCGCCCTTACTGATTACCTTGGCCAGTAGAAAACTATTTTTATCAGGAAAATAAGTAAATAATTGATTGACAAACTGATTTGGGCTTTCAGTTTGCCACCGGGGAACATTAAAGCTTATCTTAGTTTCTTCTTTTTGAAGGTTATCACCTAATACATAAATACCATAATATTCACCTGCATTTACATAATATGTGCCTTTGATATTAGCGAGCCCAAAAGAATAGTGCAGATCGGCACTACAATAAAGCTGTGTTGATAGTTTTTTTGTAGCCTTCAGCTGCCCGTCAAAAGAAAGAACAAATAAATAGGCTGGTCCAAAATTATACTTTGGCTTAGCATTCATCATTTCAAAACCTGTTGTCATTTTTTCTTTCAACTCGGTCCTGGCTTCTGCAAAAATATGCATTTCGTTATTTTGGAGCATGATGCTACGGATACTTACGTCAGTAATGTTTTTAACCGATGAAAATGAAAACGCAGTAATCTTATTATTGTTAAGCATTTTTCCAGATTGCAGGTCATATAAGAGCAGGTTTCTGTAGCTTTCATCCTTAAAATCCATAGCACTGCCGTTTAATGCTACAAGATATTCCTGTGATCCGATGGATACCGATTTGATTTCACCCAGGAAAATCTGCGATTCAAAGTTTTTGTCTTCCTGGCCGTTAGCTGATATAACCGTAAGATAGGTTATGCCTTTTTTTGAGCCACTCATGTCTCTCACCAAAACCACTTTGCCGGAGTTGGTAACCGTAAATTTATGCGAGTTAAACTCGTTATCAAAGCTTACTTCTTTTTGCCATACTACATTAAGTGTTTTTGTATCAATAACTATCAGCTGGTTTTTGTCTGGAGTACCTTTTGCCCGGTATTTATGATAATTAATGGCCAGGTAGCTGCCGTTTTCCGATTTTTCTGAATACAGCCAGCCAGATTTCATAGCCGAAGGTATTTCCCCTTCGGCCAGTACAGTACTGGTAAATTTGGCGGTAGCCTTATCAAATTCCAGTTTATGGATCTGGTAGGTTTTTGTTTTGTTTGAATATACTTCTGTAAACACGGCAACTTTACCATTTTGGCCTTCGGCATATCCCAGATAGTTAAACAGGGAATTGTTAAACATATTCTTCTCGCCAATTATAGGGAAATCATATTTAAAGGTTTCAACCAGCGTATTCTTCTGATCAAACTTTCTGATGATCACCTGATGCCCGGCCATCATGCCGTAAACATCTAAAACAGTAAGCAGATAATTATTATAATTATCCAGCAGTACAAAATGTGGGTCCTTTTCATTTTCTGAATCAAACTCAAATTTCTCTCCATACTCTTTTTTCGCCTCCTGGGCCAAGCTGAAGGAAAGGAAATTAAATAGCAGGATAATAGTGTATATATATTTCATGTTTTTATTTTTTTAATTGATAAACGTCTTTTTCCATTTTCTTTAATTCATTTGCTTCATCGTAGGAGAGTTTGATATACACCAGGTTATCCTGCAACTGGTTTAAATACTTTTCGCTTTCCATTCTCTTATTCAGGGCGATGTTAAGGTTTATTAAATTGAAATATAGATACCTGGCGATCTTGTCATTAAAATCGGCCTTGTCATTCTTATACTCTACTTTGCTTAATGTTTGCGTCCAGATATCTACTCCCTTTTGCATGTTGGCAAAGGCAGCGGTATTCATTTCGCTGTTGGTTGGCTGTAGTTTCTTTAAATTGGTTTTTACATAAATATCGGCCCGTTCCAAATCGTCATACTTTCCCTTATTTTTTACACTCAATATTTTAACGCTTTTAGCACTTGCCTGAAAACCATACAGGTTATTGATATAATCGTTCAAAGATTTAATTACTCTGGTTAAGTGGTTTTTCTCTTCGAGCGGTTTGTTGATGTTGTTGGTTGGTGAGGACGACAGAAAAGCATAGTCTTGAAAAAAGGAGGTATTTACTTTTTCAACACCTTTTATTTTAATCACCAATTTGGTAGGTTGGTTAACAAATGTTTGGCCTGCATTATCCTGAAAATTCACCTGCTTTATATCTGCATTGATATCTATATCCGCGTCTCCCCTTGTAAAACCGGTTACCGCTATTTGTGAAGCCAGTACATTATTATCTACAATAGTATAGTTGTTCAAATTCGGTTCAACGTATACAGGGGATTGCGGTTTATAATAAACCGGCTTTGCGGGCATTACCAGTTTGGGATTTTTCCCGTCGCTTGTTAATGTTAAGCGTTCCAGCATCGAAAGTTTTTTAAACGCGGCCGATTCTGTTTCATACTTATCTTTGGCTTTTTGAACATCGCCGTCATAATCCTTCAATTTTTGCTGATAATCCTTTTCGCTGCCGACTACAACGCTGCTATAATCATTAACTGATTTTTGATAATCGGCCTTGGCTTTCTTTATCACATCGTCTGTAGTAAGATTATAGGGAGATGTTACAGTAACTTTGAAACTTTTAACGCTTTCATCCAAGACCACTTGTGGCTGTTTAAGCAGTTGAAATTCGATTGTTTCTGTGGAAATATTTTGCGCGTACAGCGCAGCAGAAAATGGCATTAAAAATGCCAGACAGATAAGGTTTGGTTTCATTTTGAGGTTTAGTACAAATTTATTAATAGCAATAGCTTAAACCTTTGCGTTTCTTAAGCTATTACATTCCGGAAGGTAGACAGCTGAAAATTACAAAATTTATTCCACTTACGGAAACTTATACAACACCCCCAGGGCCAGTCCCTCTGTAGCCTGCGCATCAGGAGAAGTATGCTTATCATAAAGCAGGGTACCATTAAGACTAACATTGATCAACCGGTTAACCCGGGCCGATAAAACCATATCCACACGATGGGTGATATATGCCAGCGATTGCCCATAAGGTATAAATAAGGCGTAGCGCGTATTCAGGTGGACATTTTTCATGATATCCTTATCAAACAGAGCAACCATCTGGAAGGCCAGGTCATTTTTTATGGTATGGCCTATTGGTACACCGTAATTGTCTTGCTGTTTTTGATGAATGGTTGTATCTAAAACAAACGTTTGGCGGGCTGTACCGGTACCTATGCGTAAATCAAAATACCCGGTAGGCTTATATTCAAAACCGAATGATTCTGTTAAATAACCCGGCGACATAAAATTTGAAATATAATCCTGGGTAAACGTACCATTACCATTGTCAATATAATTATAGCCTTTATCAAATTGCGATTCAAACGTTAACGACCCAAATATGTACCAGTGTTTGGATAATTGCGAAGCCAGCTTATTATCAAAGTAAATACGGTCGTTGGTTTTGCGTTTGCCCTGTCCTTTGTTTTTAGATACGCCGTATTGCAGGTTCAGTTCAGATACGTAGCTAAACGGAGCCTTGTTATATTCGGTATGATAAATAAAGTTAGATCCCAGCGCTACCGCGTTTACACCACCCGCCGCGTAATTGCTGGTAAATGACGACTGATTAAAATTCAACCCAAAAGTGATGGACTTTTTCCAGTAGTTCACCTTATAATCCAGCATGCTTAAAGGCACCTGTGCCCTTTGCAGCTGTACCGGACGAATACGGGTTGGGATGGCATTTTTCCGGGAATCTATCCGGAGCTTATTGATTTGCGCGGTATCAATTTTAACGGTGTCACGCTTCAGAGAGTCGGTTTGTTGTGCTTTGGCGTTGATGCCCAGGGCTATTAATGCCAGGAATGGCAGTACAAGTCGGGTTGTAAACATAGTAAACAAATTAAAGCAAAAAATCTCCTTTTATAACAGATTAATAAAAATTTGAGGGGATGGTTTTAAAAAAGTGAAGATCGGGGGGATGAGTGAGGAATTGATGAAGGGTTCGTCAACTAACATCGCCGGTCCTTGCGCGATGACCCGATGAGCTGGATTTGCAGCCAGAAAAAATCTGTCCTCTATAAAAACCTTAATTGAAATCAAGGTTTCAAATATCAAATTTAGAGCGTTTTGTGCTTTAAAATACATTTTCATCAAACCAAAAACCCCGGGCATCGCGCCCAGGGTTTAAGATTAAGATGTTGTTAAAAGATAAGGCCAGGTTTTTTTCTTGTTATTTTGCTGAATATTGAAAATCACCTGTATATACCGTAGTGGTGATGGTTTTGTTGATGACAGGCTGTGCAGCTCCGTCAATAACGGGCTCCAATTTAAAAGTAAAGCTATGACCATTGGTGGCGCTAAATCCACCTGTGCTAATAGCCGCTGCAAATATGGGCGTAGTTGTTTCTATCACCACTTGCCCTGCCCTAAGTTGAGCGTTTGTAATAGTTAACGCTTTTTGGTTAGGCTGTACAACGCCGTTTAGTTTAAATAAGGTAGTCTCGGTTCCCTGAACTGTTGTACCAACAATAACAAAATCAAAATCGTCAGAAGCCAGAAGACCGGTAGTCGTAATGGTAAACTTCATATTTTTTTGAGTTTGAGCCGGAGGGGTCGGATCATCTTTTTTGCTGGAGCATCCGCTAAAGGTCAGTAAACCCAAAACGACAAGGTTTATCCATAAAATTGCTTTTTTCATAAGAGTTGTTTTTAAATTGTTTGTGATTATTTACTTGTAAATTCTTCCACATCCGGGTTTGGGTATGGGTATACCTGCTATTCCTATTGTATTATCTGTTGCTTTTTATCATTTCTTCCTCTATGCGTTTTCAATCTTGCTTGTAGGCGGGTGCCATGTTAGGGAGTAGGCGTTTCAAAAGTAGGCCGGGAAGTAAAAACAAACAATCGGGTATATCTGGTATTTTTTTATACCTATAGTTAGGTATTTTTAATGCTTTTTAAATAATTCAACTTTGCATAAAAGGAATTTCAGGACAGCATTTGGATAAAAGAAAACTTTACCATTAAATTTAGGCCCCTGATTATCCCGCATCTACCAAAGTCCTCAGCTTAATCAATGAAAAAATATTACAGTTTGATCGTTTTTATGGCGATAGCCGTAAGCAGCCGCGCACAGCTGCCCCTTAACGGAAAACATTATGCCGACAGCATTCGCCTAACCTTAAACAACCCTGCACCAGATAGCGCGAAAGCCCGCAGCTGTTTCCGGCTAACCGATTATTTTATTCTGTCAGAAGACACAGTGAAGGCCCGCCAATATTTACAACAGGGACTTAAATACAGCGGGAGCAATAGATACCTGCAATCGGTTTTCTTAGTATTTCAGGCGGGTACATTACCGGGGGCGCGGCCCGATTCGGCTATAAAAACTTATTTACAAGCCGATAAAGAGCTAAAAAAGTATAATACTCCCGATGCGCTTTTGATACGGGCTAAGGGCCTGCATGATTATGCCCGCTTGCTGCAATATAAAAATGATAACCTGGAAGCCTACGTAAACATCCTCCTGAACCAAGCCCTTCCATTGGCCCAACGGGCCGGCGACCATGGATATACTGGTAAAATTTACCTGGATGTAGCATTCGCATTTAAAAACTTAAACAACTTTAAAAAGGCCGAAGTTTATTTGTTTAAAGCCATCGCCACGCTAAAAAACGCACCAAAGGACGCGCAATACCTGGCATCGGCCTATCATACGCTGTCTGAAAACTATTCACTGTCGGGCAGGGCTGCACAAGCCGCCGCCATGCTGGATAGCATGCGCGTTTTACTAACACCTTACCCCGATGCTGATGCCTGGCTTGATTATTATGCAGGTGAGGGCATGCGCCTCACGATAGCCGGGCAGTTTGATCAGTCGCTCAGCGTTATTGATAAAGGTATTGCACTGGCGCAAAAATTACAGCAGGAATACCCCGAACAGCGGCTGCTGATGCAAAAATTTTATGCCCTGTATAATAAAAAATCTTTTCAGCAAGCTAAGGCTGTCGCGCTTGACCTCAGCCATCGTAAGCCCTTCATGAACATCGCCTCAAACCGGTCGCAATTGTTTTATTGCCTGGCCTTAACCGATGAAGAGCTGAAAGATAAAGCCGGCGCTTATGATTGGATGAAACGGTACAGCGCTCTGAGCGATAGCATTTCACACAGCACGCTGGAAACCAAAATAAACTCGCTGGAAATAAAGTATCAGACTGCCGAAAAACAGAAAAAAATTACGGAGCTGGAGGCGGACAGGCAAAAAGCGAAACTGACCAACTGGTTACTGGGTACCGCCAGTATAACTTTGCTCATCATTACGGTGTTTTTAATCTACTATTATCGCAATAGCAAAAAACTGGCGCAACAGAAAGAGTTAAACCATCAGCAGCAGCTAAAAGAGATCGAACAACAGCAGCAGCTCAAATTCACTCAAGCTATGCTTACCGGCGAAGAGCAGGAGCGGCAGCGTGTAGCCCGCGATCTGCATGATGGACTGGGGGGCATGCTTTCGGGTATCAAAATAAAACTTTCGGGACAGGCTAAGGCGGCAGGGCACCAGGAGCTTGACGGGATAATATTGCAACTGGACCATTCGGTGGCAGAACTGCGGCGTATAGCCCGCAACATGATGCCAGAAAGCCTGCTGAGGCAGGGGCTGGAAACTGCCTTGCGCGACCTGTGCGAATCATTGATGAGCGAGCAAACCAAGATCAAATTTCAGGCCTATGACATCCGGAAAGATATGCCGGCGGTTATCCAGGCCAATATCTATCGTATTGTACAGGAGCTTCTGTCAAACGCGGTGAGGCACGCACAAGCCAGCAATATCATATTACAATGCAGTCAGAACAACGATATATTTTTAATCACCATAGAAGATAACGGCATTGGATTCGATGTTAAAACCGCTTTAGATGCCGAAGGCATCGGGTTTAGCAACATCAAAAACCGGGTAGATTACATGAAGGGAAAAATGGATATAGAATCGGCGATCAATGAAGGTACCGTTATTAACATCGAATTAAATGCAGCAGGATAAAACCATACTCGCCATTGTCGATGATCATCCCATGGTGATCGAAGGCTTGAAATCATTGTTAAAACCCGAAGCTGCCATTTACACTACGGTAAGCTTTACAAGAGGGCGGGAGTTTATCTCGTTTTTAAGTCAGAATGAGGTTGACCTGGTATTGCTGGATATTAGTTTGCCCGATGTTAACGGTATTGAACTGTGTAAGGAGATCAAAAAGATCTCGCCCAAAACCATTGTGCTGGGCCTGAGTAATCAAACAGAACGCAGCATGATGCTGCAAATGCTGCAATGCGGCGCCAGCGGCTATTTACTGAAAAATGTTTCGCAGGATGAGCTGTTGGGCTGTATACAGGAAGCGCTGCACGGGCTGATCACCTTTAGCCGGGAGGCGAAGGAAATTATGGGCCGCCCTTCCAAAGCCGGGCTTAATGAGGTTGCATCCATCACCAAAAGAGAAAAACAGATCCTGGAGCTGCTGGCCCAGGGCAAAACTACCGCAGCCATTGCCACCGAGCTATTTTTGAGTCCTCTTACTGTGGATACACACCGGAAAAACCTGCTGCAAAAGTTTGAGGTAAAAAATACTGCCGAGCTGCTGATGGCGGCCGTACAACAGAAGCTTTTGTGAGGACTCATAGATAAGCCAGGGCCTAAAAAAAGTTTCTTATATTGTGCATCGGTAAAACCCTAACAATAATGCTACCACTAAACGAAAAATATTGTACACTGACAGCAACCAAGCACGCATTTTCCTCCAAAGTTGATATTGAAATTGATTTTGGCCAGGAGACCGGCTACGAAAAAGAAACAGAAATAGTTAAGGAATTTACATCAATTGTTGATGCTTTGAACTATTTGGCTACTAAAGGCTGGGAACTGGCCAGTTCCTATAACACAGGAAGACCGATGGAATCCTGGCATATACTGAGAAGAAAAGCTTGATGTGATCAATTCCCGGGAATGGGGAAAAAACAACCATTTGGCAGTTCCCTTTGTCACATTTATACTGCATTTTCCCGGCTTTAACAATTTGCTAATATCAGTGGGGTAAGTTGGCAGCCAAATACCTTACATGGTTAAAAATTAAAGCAAATGAACACCTTTTTACAAACACTTTCTCCCTCAAATCAGCTATTTAAGCACATTACCAGTACCACAGTTGCTTTGCTCATGACCTGCCTGGCCGGTTTTGCACAGGGGCCATCAAATCATAGCAATCCATGGGCGCCTGTTACTCCGGAGGTGCTCCCTTCAATTGCCAGCCTGAGCAAGGGCGTATGGCTTAAAGGCGAACTGCATGTACACTCCCGTCACAGCACGGAGTCATCAAATAATTCCATCGCCAAGATCATCGCCTTTTCAAAAGCGGTTGGTATCGATTACATCTGCATCACCGATCATGACAACCATGTAAACGGTGATGTAGCGCACAACACCTGGGCCGACCCTGAGTTTAAGTCGGATTCTGTATTATTATTATATGGCGCCGAATGGACCACCGTTCGCGGGCATGGCAACGCGTTTTCGGCCAAACCTTATGATCACCAGCGGCTATATGACGTGCGTGACCAGCGCGACGTGGTGATCGGAGCTATCAAAAAAGAGTTGGGCATCCATTTGTCGGCCAATCATCCAAGCGGTAAAGATCATTTCGGATATTCGTACGATATGGTGAACTCCATAGAGGTTTGGAACTCAGCCATCTGGTCAAAAAACGCTAACGCCATCATGATCTGGGATGATATGCTTTCATCGGGCCGCAAACTAACAGGCAGGGGCGGCAGCGACGCGCATCACGGTACGCCCGAGGGAACAGAACAGCCTTCCAAAAACACCTACCAGGCCAAGGCCAATTATGTAGGCACGCCCACCACCTGGGTATTTGCCACAGCGCGTACCTCGCAGGCTGTGATAGACGCGCTGACCAATGGCCGTGTTTGTGTAAGCTCAAACCCATACGCCCCGCGCGTTGAGTTTTATGCAGATGTTAACCAGGACGGTAAAATGGATATGATGATGGGCGATAACACCAAAGCCACAGGCAAACCCGTAAAATTCCAGGTTAAATTAACCGGGAAAACAGTGGTCGATTCCTCCTACACAGTTAACGTTATAAAAAATGGCGACAAATTCGGCACTTTCCAGGTAAACGGCAAAACGGCTTCTGTGGAATTTACTGATACCCCGCAAACACAGGGCCGCAGTTATTACCGGGTGGAAGTGCAGGGTCCGCAAACCGCGTATCCGCAGGTTCCCGGATCAATGGCGCTAAGCGGCAATATGGTGGGTTTATCAAACCCCATCTATTTTAATTTCGATCCTAATTTTTAATCGGCTCATGCAGGGTGTCTGATATGGTAGCGGGTATCATAATTCAGCGATAAGTTGTTACAACAATTACGCTAATCAAAAGTTAAAATGTAATGTTAACATAATTAACTTTGTCGCCAACTCTTTTTACCTGTTGTGAAACCACCCTGCATGATTAATATTCATACTTTTTATTTAAAGCTCCGTAAACAATTACACTATATCTATTTGCTTTATGCCATCCCCATGGTTTATATGGCCGCGGCTATGATCCCGCCATTTCAAAACCCGGATGAGCCCAACCATTTTATGCGGGCCGAGCAGGTTTCAAGAGGCGAGCTCGTCCCTTCTTTTTATTACAAACATCAAACCGATACCAATAAAAGATCAACATCGCTTGATTCGACAGTACTATATCCTAAACCGGGGGGATTTAAGACAGATAAAGGCATACCTGCAGCAGCCGATCTTTTTTTCTACATACAAGCAAACGCCGATGTTAAAGTAAATGACCATTTGTTTCATGCCGCCAAAGACATTAAATGGGGTTCCGGTATAGCCTATTCAAACTTTGGCAATACCGCTATTTACATGCCTTTAGTTTACGCCATGCCTGCTTTAGGCGTTGCATTAGGTAAGCTTTTCCATCTATCTGTTATTAAAACCCTTTTTATTTCAAGACTTTTCAATGGGGCATTGGCCATAACTTTAAGTTTTTTTGCTTTGTTATTAGCCCGGCGAAGTAATATTTTACTTTTTATCGTTTTGCTTTTTCCAATGACCATTGAATTATTCGCATCGGTGAGCCAGGACGCTGTTTTAATCAGTTGTTCCTTTTTATTGGTAGCCATTATTGATCATGCGGAGTTTGGTGAAAAAACTCAATATCAACAATGGCATATTTATGCCATGATCATACTGATGAGCATTATAGGAATGGCAAAGCCCCCTTATGCACTATTTTCGATCGTTTTTTTATTTCTAAGATTGAACCTGAAATTAAAGGGGTTGCTTTTAGGGATCTCTTTCCTGATTATTGCTACATGGCTTTATATAGATCGTATTAATTTAGGTGTAATTTTCGCCCCCCCTTCACTTCATATTAATGCAAAACTTCAGGTTTTGCACATTTTTCAGCATCCCTTCAGGTTTGCTGCAATGTTTTTTGATGTTGATAAAGACGCGGTTTTGGGTAATATAAGATCGTTTATTGGTGTTTTAGGTTGGCTCGATGGCATTTTTTCGCAATTTTATTACATCATGGCATTTTCCATCCTTTCTGTCGGGTTCATTACTTATGGCCGGTTTAAAAAAGATGAGCATTTTGCGCTTCGGATAGCTTTTCTTATCGCGGTGTTTGCTTCGTTAATTGCTGTAATGTCTGTTCAGTATATCACCTGGACAGCGCTGGATTCCCCAGTTTTAAATGGGATGCAGGGCCGGTATTTGCTGCCTATTTTTCCATTTCTTGTACTGGGCCTCATCGACCCAGCCTTATCAAATAAGTTACACAAATTTAAACCTGTCGTCACTTATTTAATTATTATATTTCCCTTGGTTACCGCTATAAATTTATTGCAATTATTGCTGTCAAGATATTATTAGCAACACAGGTTCTTTTAACAAGAATTTTAATTCAGAGTACGAATTTCCCTGCTCTTTGTTAAGCCTACTAAATTCCAGAAACAGCAAGCTTCAATTGGCCAAATCTTCTGCCTTCGGGGTAACCAACTGGGGTAAAGCAAACGCCCGGGGCGAGCGTAAAAAACGCCTTAGGTTTGATTTGATAGAGGCGATAAATTCATAATCGCTGGCAGTGGTTACCAGGTAGTAGCCGGGGCGATAACGCTGCATAAAATCGGTTAGCTGTTGATCCTTCAGGTGGGTAATGTTACCAACATAAGTCCGGTTAAACCTAAAGTCGATCACATTTTGCTTGTAATCCCGTTCAATGATGCCCCGTAACTTTTCGGCATTGCGGCCGCTCCGGCTTAAGGAGTTCCATAAGGCATCAATACCAATGCCTGCACCCATTCCTGGCGCAACCGTAAGCAGGTCATGATTATCCAGTGATCCGTAAAGTTTGGTGTAATCTCTTTTAGTCGCATCCAGCTGTTTTTGCGGGTTTAGCATGGTATCGCGCACAAAAACCTCTTTCAGCTGTATGGCCGAACGTTTCATATAAACAGCCAGTGAGGTGTTGTTTTGTAATTTTAAGGTATCAGCGTAATGATCGGGCTTGGTAAAAATAAGCACATCGCCGGGTTTAGCCTCAATATTAAACTCGCCCTTAAAGGTATTATAAACCGATTTGCCCGTTGTGGCATTCAGCACATTCACTTTGGCAATACGGCCTTTGCTGTCTTTATCAAATACAATACCGTCAACAGTTTTTTGCTGGGCAAAAACCGTTGCAGATAGCGTACATAAAAACAATAGCAGCCATATTTTCATTGCAGCGCCAAAAATAAGCTTTCGGCCGTTCCTGGTCATATTATTTAACAACAATTAACAGCTTTTATGGTATCAAGTAGTTAGTATCAAGTATCACGACATTAAAGTGATATCAAAAGCCTGCAAGAAATCATGATACTTGATACTAACTACTTGATACTCCCGGCTACTTCACAACTACCAGCTTCTGACCAATAGCAATATGGTCATCAACAATGTTGTTTAGCCCTTTTAACTCATCAACTGTTATTCCAAAACGCTTGGATATGTTATATAGGGTATCGCCCTGTTTAACGGTGTATATTTTATCGTCGGGTTTGGTTTTGGCAATGGTGTCGGTATCGGCTTTACCAATGGTATTATTGATCTGCGTAAGCACGCGGTCTTCGCGTTTGATTTTGGCAATTTCTCCTTCCGGGCGATCATACTGGTCAAGATGGTAGCGCACAATAATATTGATCAGCAGCTCCGGGTATTTGGGATTTGTAGCATAGCCACATTGTTTCAGGCCTCGGGCCCAGCCTTCATAATCATTTTTATCCAGCTCAAACAAGCGGGCATAGTTTTTACGCTTCAGGAAAGCAGAATGATCGCGATAGGAGTCGTCGGGGTTATCATATACCCTGAAACATTCGTTGGCGCTGTCATCATCTTTGTAATAGCTTTTCCCTTTCCAGTCGCTGGTGCATTTAATACCGAAGTGATTATTGGCCACTTTAGCCAGGTCGCTGTTACCGCTGCCCGACTCAAACAACCCCTGAGCCAGCGTAATACTTGCCGGGATGCCATACTGGTTCATTTCCTGTATGGCTATGCCTTTAAACCTGTCGATATAGGAAAGAGAGGTATACGACTGATAATTGGCAATAGCATCCTGATTTTGCTTTTTGATGGTATTGTTATTCTGCCGAACCTGCCTGTTGGAGATAGTTTTCTTTTTGGCCGAGCAGGAGGCAAGGCAAACAGCCGCTACGAACAGTAGTAGATAGATTTGTTTTTGCATACGGTTAAAAAAAGAGTCAAGAATTAAGAGTCAAGAATCAGGAAGAAAGGATTCGTTATTCCTCCGTCTTGATTTTTGACTCTTAATTCCTGACTCTCAATCTTTATTAATTTGTTTCTGCCAATTGCGGCTGCTTTACCTGTTTTAGGGAATCTTCTGGTCTTTCGTCAAGGTCATGCAGGTCGTACTTCCGGATGATACCTAACACCTGCGAAGCCCACTTACGGCTGCCGGCATAACCACCACGCTGTATACCTTTGGCCCAGCCCAGGTAATCATAGTGGGTAAGCGCGTCGGCCAGGTGGCTGAACGGCTTGCGCTCGGTCATGATACGGGCAAAATCCTGGAAAGAGTCCATCACCGAATCATATTTTTTATAGGCTGTACGTACTTTTTTATGGCCTTTGTAAAAAACCGCGCCGCCGCCGCCTTTTACACCAAACTGGTTGTTTAAATGCTGTGCAAGGGTACTGTTGCCGCTGGCCGACTCATGCATGGCCACACCTAAAACGATGCTTGCCGGAATCCCGGTTTCGTGCATGATGCGGATGGCGTCGTCCTTAAATTTTTCAATGTAAGAAGTTGGGGTATTTTTCTGTGCTGAAGCAGCTAATGTTGAGACCAACAATGATGTAATCAGTAAGATTTTTTTCATAATTTATTTTTTTCTGATAACCAGCAGCCCATCGCGAACCGGCAGGATTAGTTTTTCTACCCTGGGGTCAACAGCTATCTGGTCATTTAGTTTGCGGATATTCTCGGTATCGGTATCTTTTTCGTCACCATACACCTTTCCTTTCCACAAAACATTATCAATTATTATTAATCCTCCGGACCTGACCTTGTTAAAAGTCATTTGAAAGTAAGTATAATTATTCTTTTTATCAGCATCAATAAACACCAGGTCGAAATTATCTTCCTCTAAATCAGCAATAATGGCCTCTGCCTGGCCAAAATGCAGTTTTATTTTATTTTCAACATTTGTTGATTTAAAGTGTGAATTGATGATCTCCTCCATCTCGCGGTTCACTTCAATGGTATGGAGGATGCCGCCTTCTACCAACCCTTCAGCCAGGCAAATGGCAGAGTAGCCAGTAAAAGTGCCTATTTCCAGGATCAGTTTGGGCTGTATCATTTTGCTCAAAAAACTAAGCAAACGCCCCTGATAATGGCCCGACAACATATGCGGACGGAGCACTTTTAAATGCGTTTCCCGGTTGAGCTTTTGCAATGCTGCCGGCTCGGGGTCGCAATGGTCATCTAAGTATGCCTGTAGGCCATGTGGTAGAATATCCATGGGGGCAAAGATAAACCGTTGATGGGTTTGATTGCGTTGATTTCGGTGGTTTTTTTTGTAAGCTATTGATTATTAGATGATTTTATTTGTCATGCCAATTGTCTGAACCGTTGATTTTGATTGATTGAGCTGATTTCCCTGATTCTTTTGTGTTAATATTTCCCTTATTTTGTTTGGTTTTATAACGTTATTGAACAAAGCCCATAACCTTATCTGAATGAAAGAGATAGTAAACAGTTCTTATAAATACTCCGATCTGACAGGAAAAATAATTGGATGCGCGATGAAAGTTCATAACGCATTAGGGAGTGGTTTCCAGGAAGTGGTTTATCAGCGAGCTTTAGCTATTGAAATGCAAAAGAACGGGTTAATATTTAGTCAGGAATTGGAAATGACCATTTATTATGATGGAATTAACATTGGGAAAAGACGTGTGGATTTTTAGTTCATGATATTATTATGGTAGAAATTAAAGCGACATCAAAGTTAGAAGACGCGCACCTGGCCCAGGTAATAAACTATCTGGAGGCTTACAAATTAGAAACAGGGCTACTCCTCAATTTCGGCTCAAAGAGCCTGGAGTTTAAACGCATCACCAACGAATACAAGTTGGCCAAACAACAATCAAAAAATCAATCATCAAACTAAAAATCACTTACCAATTGCAAAAAATCAACGAATAAATCATCTAACGCCAGCAAAGCATCAGCGAAATCAACGCAATCAAAATAATCTGCGGTCCATGTAGCTCTGCAATAATATCACGGCCGATATGGTATCAACCAGCTCCTTATTTTGCCGGTGTTTTTTGTTCATACCACTTTGGGCTATAGTGGCGGATGCCATTTTGGAGGTAAAGCGCTCATCCAGCATTTCGATGGGAACATCCGGGAAATTCTTTTTAAGCAGGGTTACAAAACCTTTTACATGCACGGCCGATTGCGAGGGGGTGTTATCCATCTGCTTGGGTTCGCCCACTATAAAGCGCTCCACCTGCTCTGTTTGCAGGTAGGTTTTCAGATAATCTACAATATATTGTGGATGTATGGTGTCCAGCCCGGTGGCAATGATCTGCAAGGGATCGGTCACCGCGATGCCTATACGCTTGGTACCATAATCAAAAGCCATTATTCTCATTTTGTAAAGATAGGAGATGTGAGATATGAGGTTTTCATTTGGTAAAGATATAGGATATTCACTTCAATTTCCATATAGCATAATAATCTCATTATCAATAATTTAATCATTATTGTCTCACATCTCATATCTCCTATCTCATATCTGATTAACAACATCTCACATCTAATTCTTATTTTGCACCAAATGCAGTTTAAAGATATAGTTGGACAGGATGCTGTAAAGCAACGGTTGCTTAACACGGTAAAAGAGAACCGGGTAAGCCATGCGCAGTTATTTTTGGGTCCCGAAGGATCGGGCAGCCTGGCATTAGCTGTTGCTTACGCGCAATTTTTATCGTGCGAAAATAAACAGGCTGATGATTCCTGCGGCGAATGCGCGTCGTGCCGTAAATATCAAAAGCTGATGCACCCCGATCTGCATTTCTCTTATCCTTTTTTCGCTAAACACAAGGATGATACCGCTCTTACGTTTATTGAACAATGGCGCGAAGCTTTCTCCGCCAACCCGTACCTGAGTCTTGACGACTGGCGCGGATACCTGGATGCCGAGAACAAACAAGCGAATATCAATATAGCCGAGTGCCACCAGATCATTAAAAAACTCAGCTTTAAACCATTTGAATCGGTTTATAAGATCCTGATCCTTTGGCTACCTGAATACCTGGACAAAGAAGGCAATGCGTTACTGAAAATTATTGAAGAACCCCAGCCTAATACGTTGTTTATATTGGTGGCACAAAATCAGGATCAAATACTGAATACTATCCTGTCGCGTACGCAGCTGGTTAAGATTCCCTGCCTTACCTACGAGGAAATAAACCAATATTTGCTTACCGAACATAAGCAAACTGTGGACGCCGCTGCCGAAATTGCCTATTTAAGCAACGGCAACTTAACCGAAGCTTTAACCATGCTGCAGCAGGACAATAAAGGCTATCATAATCTTTTTGTACAATGGCTGCGCCTATGCTTTAGCAACAAGGGACTGGAAATTTTAACCTTTGTTGACCAGTTTGCCAAAATGGGCCGCGAAAACCAGAAAAATTTTTTACGCTACGGCATCAGCTTTATACGCGAGTGCTGCCTGCTCATGGCCGGCGCCGGCAACCTGGTGCACCTGCCGGCAAAAGAGCTGGAAACGGCACAAAAGATGACCAATGTACTGAGTATTGAAAAGAGCCAATATATAAGTGATGAGCTTGAAAAAGCGCATTATCATGTAGAGAGAAATGCAAACCCTAAAATTTTATTTTTAGATGTATCTTTACAGATTATTAAAATATTAAATTTAAAAACCATCCCTCAGGGGAGTCAATATATACCAAATTAATTATGGGTTGTGGAAGTTGCTCAACAGGTGGCGGATGTTCGCCTGCGGGCTGCAAAAGTAATGGTTCATGCCTTACTAATGGTTGCAGCAAATTAGATGTTTACGATTGGCTGGCCCACATGGACATGCCAACAAATTATAAGCCGTTCCCGGTTATTGAAGTAAAATTTAAAGGCTCACGAAAGGAGTTTTTTATAAATACCGACAATATTTACCTGGAAGCCGGCGAGCTGGTAGCTGTAGAAGCGGCTACCGGTGGTTATGATATAGGCCATGTATCGCTAACCGGCGAACTGGTGCGCATGCAAATGGTGAAACGCCATGTAAAAGAAGCCGATGTAGTGAAAAAGATATACCGCAAGGCTACTATTGCCGATGTGGATAAGTGGAAAGCGGCTAAAGATATGGAGTGGGAAACCATGCACAAATCGCGCAAACTGGCCCTTGATCTTAACCTGAGCATGAAATTGAGCGATGTGGATTACCAGGGCGATAAAACCAAAGCTACTTTTTATTATACGGCCGAAGGCCGCGTTGATTTCAGGGAACTGATCAAAAAAATGGCCGAAACCTTCCGCATTCGTATCGAGATGCGGCAGATAGGTATGCGGCAGGAAGCAAGCCGTTTAGGCGGTATCGGCTCCTGCGGTCGTGAGTTGTGCTGCTCCACCTGGCTTACCGATTTTAAAACCGTATCTACTTCGGCAGCGCGTTACCAGAACCTATCACTCAACACTTTGAAGCTGGCGGGCCAGTGCGGTAAACTGAAATGCTGCCTTAATTATGAGCTGGACACCTATATGGATGCCCTGAAATATATCCCCGATAATGTGAACGTGCTGCGTACCGAAAAGGGTGACGCACGCCTGCAGAAAACCGATATCTTTAAAAAGATCATGTGGTTTAGCTATCCGCGCGAAGAATCATGGGTACCATTGCCTATCAGTAAGGTGAAAGAAATTCAGCAGCAAAATAAAGAAGGTATTATTCCTGCCGACCTGGGCGAACTGATTGAGGTAGAAACCCAACCGACCAAAGTGCTTGATTATGAAAATGTGGTTGGTCAGGACAGTTTAACCCGTCTTGATGAGCGCCGTAACAATAACAAAAAGAAGAATAACAATAACCGGAACCGTAATAAGGACAGAAAGCCGGGCGCCCCTGCACCGGAAAACCGCGGTAGTAACCAACCACGCCAGCAGGGCGCAGCACCATCTGCAGAAAAACCGGCGCAGCAGCAAAATCCTGATGCACCTAAGGCTCCGCAAGGCAACAGGCTGCCACAACAGCAGGCTAACCGTCCGCCACAGGCAACAGGTGATAAACCGGTACAGGAAAACCGCAACAGGAATAACAGGCGCAGGCCAAACCGTGGAAACAAAAACAATAATAACCCACCGCCGGATAGTAAATCATAATGAAACGGGCCCTAAAAACCTTTTGTACAATAACAGGAGTTTTGTTGATCACCGTATTAGCCGGCTGTTCCGACGCTAATTCGGTTATGGATAATAATAATGCCATTTCCGATCATAACTGGAGCTATGTGAACCGGATAAAGTTTGATTGCAAAATTAATGATGAGTCTGCAGCCTATAATCTGTACCTGAATTTGCGGGTTACCGACAATTACAAATATTCCAACCTGTTTGTGCTCATCTACGAAACATCCCCGGATAAAAAGGTAAAGATTACCCGCTACGAAGTAAAGCTGGCCGGCCGTGATGGAGAGTGGTTTGGCAAAGGATCTGGTAATTTGTATAGCTACCAGGTGCCATTCAAAACAAATGTTAAATTCCCGGCCAAAGGCAATTATCATTTTGAGATAGAACAAAACATGCGCGATAACCCCCTGCATGAGGTGAGCGATGTTGGGTTAAGGGTGGAGAAAGCAAAGTAGGCATTCGGCTTATTTTACTATCTTGTTCAACCTAATTGTCGCATTACAATGAATCAGGAATTTCCGGTATCGCGGAGCCAACGCGTTTTTTATTTTTTCATAGCCCTAATGGTGTTTGGGTTTGGTGTTTTTATAGCAATAACCTTTGTTTCCAGAAACCCGCTTGGCCTTTTGTTTGGTATGCTTTTATGCGGATCATCAATACTTATTGTAATAGGAACTCTTAAAAGAAAAATCATGGTGTATGATGATCGTATTGTGCACATCAATTTATTCAGAACGCGGGAACTTCTTTTGGCAGACGTCAAAGGTTACAGGATAGGGTCAAAAGTGATATACATTATCCCCAATAACACTTCTTATTCCAAAATTACGATCAACAATTATGCAGAATATACGGAGTGGGAAGAACTGACGAAATGGCTCGACGAAAACTTTACAGATCTTGATCGGGTAGACTATCAAGCCGACGAGGATAGCATTCTGAATGATACCCGGTTGGGGATCACAGAAACGGATAAAAAAAGTGCCATTCACAAAGCCCGGATAACAGCTATTATTTATAATGTTATTGGGGGCCTTTTTTTCATCTTCCTTTTTGTTTTTAAGAGAAGCTCCCTTTTTGATGCTATTCTTATCATTTATCCACTTATAGCCATTATCATCATTATTACCAGTAAAGACTTAATAAAACTTTTTGCTAAACCGCGCACTCCCTATTACAGTGTTTTGATCGGTGTATACGGTGCCCTAATTCCTCTGTTTATCAAATCCATAGCTGGCTATAATATTCTTGCGTTCAATCACGTTTGGCTTCCTTTTGTTATTGCTGCTGTAGGGTTGGGTATGCTTTTTCTGCTTTCTGGTACATATAAAGGAGCCACAACCACAGGTGGTTCTTTAAGTTTTGGCCGTTTATTAACCGGGGGTATTTACGGGTTTTGCTGTGTTATATTGATCAATTGTGTTTTTGACCGCTCTACAGAAAAGCTTTTTGACGCAAGAGTATTGAGTCATAGCATTACACATAACAAAGGCACGCACTATCACCTGGTAATAGGTCCATGGGGCCCGAAATCAAATACAAGCAATATTGATATTTCAGCAGCTGAATATTTTCAGGATACTATTGGATCAGTAGTAGATGTTCATTTGAAAAAAGGGTTGCTGAATATCCCCTGGTATACCGTTTCAAAATAACCGGTTACAAATGTCCACAGATCAATTCCTTAATTTAGCGTACTTAAGCACTGGCAATTCACAACAACAGGCTGCTTATAGCCTGCTGTTGAAATACGATTTGTTTGGCCCTCTGCAGCTATTTGATCCCGTTTTAGTCGGCACTATTCCCATCAATATCGGCATAGAAACCAGCGATCTGGACATCGTTTGTTGTTTTAGTAATAAAGTGGATTTCAAAAGCGTGGTAGCCTTAGCCTTTTCAGATTTTGAAAACTTCGGGCTTACTGATACCATTATCGATCAACAGGAAACCATCATAGCTAATTTTGCTGTCGATGGCTGGCCGGTAGAGGTTTTTGGCCAATATATTCCAACTCTACAACAAAATGCTTATCGGCACATGATCGTTGAATATTTGTTGTTGGAGCATTATGGTGAATCATTCCGGCAAAAGGTAATTGAACTTAAAAAACAGGGTTATAAAACCGAGCCTGCCTTCGCTCATTTGCTTCACCTTTCGGGCGACCCTTATCAGGCTCTGCTCGATCCGGAACTGATCGGTCGGCTCAATATCAAATAAGTCAGAACCAATCCCATGTACGGTATGTTACTCTGAAAACATCACCCTACATGAAAAATTCCCTTTTAACCATATTTGCAGGAATGATACTTGCATTAGCCGCCTGTACCGGGACCGATAAAACAAACCGGAATAGTGATACTTCCGCAGTTAAAGGCAACAGCGGCCCGGCCGATAGCACACAGGCGGTCAAATCATCCGGCGCCGCGGGCAGTAGCGCCCTTAGTCCGGGCAGTACAGATACCAGCAAAACAGGGGATACTGCCGCCGCACCCACTGCTGATACGCCGGTTAATAAAAGTATCCCGCGTTAGCCTTTTTCAGCCACATTATATTGCATTACTAAAAATATTATCATAATTTTACTAATATTTTTATCAATATGAGTGGCGATATTTTATTAGTTGTTTCCCTGGCGATGCTATTGCTTTCCGTTTTTTTGTTTTTAAAAAAGCCAAAAGCTATTGAGCTGATATCGGTAGAAGAGCTGAACCGGCTTCGCAATGAGCAAGATCTGCTTAAAATTAACCTGGCCCGTGCCGAAGAAAAAGGAAGCATTATATCCACTGAAAAGGAAAATATCATCCAGCTGTTGAAGGATGAGAAAACCCGGCTGCTGGATGAATTGCTATTTGAACGCACCCAGCTGGCTCAGGTTAACCAACAGCTGGAAAGCGTTAAATCATATTATCAATCGCAGCAGGAAAAACTACAGGAGCAAAAGGTAGAGGTGGAACAGATCCGTACACAGTTTCAACGCGAATTTGAGAATGTGGCCGAAAAACTGCTGAAAGAAAAGTCAAAGGAATTTATTGACGTAAACCGCAGTAACCTGGATATGATCCTTAATCCGCTGAAGGAAAACCTGAAGGCCTTTGAGGATAAGGTAGAAAAGGTTTATAACATGGAAGCCGCTGAGCGCAATACGTTAAAAGGCGTGATCACCCAGTTGATGGACCTGAACAAACAGATCAGCGACGAAGCTCAGAATCTGACTAAAGCACTTAAAGGCGACAATAAAAAACAAGGTAACTGGGGTGAAGTGATCCTGGAACGGGTGTTGGAACGATCGGGCCTGGTACGCGACCAGGAATATCGCGTACAAGCTGCCATGCAAACCACCGACGGGACCCGGTATCAGCCCGACGTGATCATTGACCTGCCCGATGATAAACACCTCGTGATCGACTCAAAAGTATCCCTGATAGCTTATGAGCGCCTGGTGAACGCAGATACCGAGGAAGACCGGAAGCTTTTTGCCAAAGCACACATTGAATCTATCCGGAATCATATCGGCGGTCTGTCATCCAAAAAATATCATGACCTGTACAAGATCAACTCACCCGATTTTGTCCTGCTTTTTGTTCCTATTGAATCCTCTTTCAGTATAGCCGTTCAACTGGATGGTGAGCTGTTTAATTATGCCTGGGATAAAAAGGTGGTGATCGTTAGTCCGTCAACCCTGTTGGCTACACTCCGCACCATCGCAAGCATGTGGAAACAGGAGCGTCAAAACAGAAACGTACTGGAAATTGCCCGCCTGAGCGGCGATATGTATGACAAATTTGTAGGTTTCCTGGGCGACATGGACAGCATTGGCCGCAACATTAATCAAACCCAAAGCGCCTATAATACGGCTTTGAATAAGCTTTCAGAAGGTCGCGGAAATTTAACCACCACCGCCGAAAAGATCAAAAAGTTAGGCGCTAAGGCTGATAAGCAGATCGATCAGAAATTTATTGGGGATGAGTAGATAAACGCCTTAACCTATTTGTCATCCTGAGGAACGAAGGATCTATTAATGAACTTTGCGTATTGCACAGATAGATGCTTCACTACGTTCAGCATGACAAAACAAGGGAAATGTGTTTACGCAATCACATCTTCCCCTTGCTCATTAAACCAACTATTAGCCGGTTTGGAAAATAGCAGGCGTAAGGCTATCAGTTCAATCACAATCTCGATGGCATATAGCGCCATAACCAAATTGGTGAATTTCTCTTTTATAGCATGACTTAGCAATTGTGCAATGTTGAACCCAAAGGAAAGCACGTTGAAAACGATAAATATAAGGGCTACTATACGTGCCCATTTTTTACCGGCAGAGGTAGCTGTGATCACCAGACTGATCACAATAAAACTGATAATGAAAGGGATAACACCAATACCATCAAGCCAATCGGTTACCATTGACAGGATGAATGCCAGGTATAATAACATTATCCCGGTAGCAACCTGTTGGGGTTTATCGGTATCTTGTCCGTTATTCAGTTTTTTAAAAAGACTGTTAAACATTTTTTATCAATCCTTTTTAAAAGCATTCCATCCCTGGGCTTTCAAGGCGTGTACATTGCCTGTTTTGGTAATGAGGTTGCAGCCTGCTGAGGGCTCAGTGATGTGTCCAATGATAGTGATATCCATCTTGAACTTGATCTTGTCGTAATCGGCTTGTTTTACGGTAAAAAGCAGCTCATAGTCTTCGCCGCCACTCAGCGCGCAAACAGTAGGATCGAGGTTAAATTCACGGGCTGTTTCGTAGGTCATCGGATCCAGCGGGATCTTATCTTCATACAGGTTACAACCCTTGTCGCTTTGCTTACAGATGTGCAATATCTCAGATGCCAAACCATCGGATACATCGATCATGGATGTTGGTTTTACGTCGATGCTTTTCAACAATTCGACAATATCACGACGAGCCTCTGGTTTTAACTGGCGCTCCACAATATAATCTTTTCCCTCTAAATCGGGTTGGACCTGTGGATTTTCGAGGTAGATGAGTTTTTCGCGCTCCAGCAATTGCAAACCAACATAGGCGCCGCCTAAGTCGCCGGACACGCAGATCAAATCGCCTTCGCCGGCTGTATTGCGGTAGGTTACATCAGCCTCATCCGCATAACCAATAGAAGTTACACTGATCACCAAACCTTGTTTTGACGAAGTGGTATCACCGCCAACCAGGTCAACATTATATTTTTCGCAAGCAATATAAATGCCCTCGTATAGTTCTTCAATAGCTTCCAACGGAAATTTGCTCGACATCCCGATAGATACCGTAACCTGCGAAGCGGTACCATTCATGGCATAAATATCGCTCAGGTTTACCTGTATAGCTTTGTAGCCTAAATGTTTTAGTGGGGTATAAGCCAAGTCGAAATGAATACCTTCCAATAGCATATCGGTACTTACCAGCACTTTTTTGCCGGTAAAATCAAGTACAGCTGCATCATCACCCACACCTTTTACGGTGCTTTGCTGGGTCAATTTTATATTTTTTGTCAGATGACCTATCAGCCCAAATTCGCCTAAGTCCTCTAAATTCGTCCTGTCCTGATTTTCAAACATTTTTTTTTAATATAATAATCTGCAAAAATACAAAAATGTTCCGCCGTATTAAGGTGTAAAAATTTCGGGCCGTCGCAAAAACCAACATGATGTCTACCGCCGAAGGCGGGAAATTTTTTTAGGATTTTAGCCTCTACCAATCTCACTGTCCCAACCGGCACAACAATCCATCATATCCGCCTTTGGCGGGAAATTTTTTTGGATTTCTAGGGGTAATACTAAAAGCTCACCTATAATCTTTCCATAAAATAGATACGCCATTGCGAGCGCAGCGTGGCAATCCCTAACTATACAGAGTGGCTCTACAAATCGGGGATTGCCACGCTGCGCTCGCAATGACGCGTTTTATTTATGCCTTTACAACCCCAACCGTGCCGATATTTCCAACATCCGTTCAATTGGTTTTACCGCACGTTCAATAATATGTTCCGGCACTGTAATTTCTGGTGATCCATTCTTTAAACACAGGTATAATTTTTCCAGTGTATTACGTTTCATATGCGGACAATCATTACAAGCACAATTGTTATTTGGTGGTGCCGGGATAAACGTTTTATCCGGATTTTCCTTTTGCATCTGGTGTAGTATCCCCGCTTCGGTTGCAACTATAAATTCTTTATCAGAGTGGCTGCCTGCATATTTCAGTATCCCGGTTGTTGAGCCAATATAATCGGCCATTTGCAATATAACTTCCTCGCATTCAGGATGTGCCAACAGCTTGGCATTAGGGTATCTTTCCTTGAGTTTAGTGATCTTTTCCCTGGAAAAAATTTCATGAACCATACAGGCTCCGTTCCACAATACCAGGTCACGTCCTGTTTTTTTAGCCACATAGGCACCCAGGTTTTTATCGGGCCCAAATATGATCTTTTGATCTTTTGGTAAGCTTTCTACAATGGCTACGGCGTTACTTGATGTACAAACAATATCACTTAAAGCTTTCAGTTCGGCCGTACAGTTTACGTAGGTGATCACCAGATGATCGGGATAGTTCTCCTTAAACTTTTTAAATAAATGGGGCGGACAACTATCTGCTAATGAGCAACCTGCCTTTAAGTCGGGTAATAAAACTTTTTTGTTTGGCGAAAGGATCTTGGCAGTTTCGGCCATGAAGTGTACCCCGGCGAAAACGATAATATCGGCATCAGTCTTTGCGGCTTGTTGCGAAAGCCCCAAACTATCTCCAATATAATCCGCAATATCCTGGATATCGGGTTCCTGGTAATAATGAGCCAAAATAACTGCATTTTTTTCCTTTTTAAGTTTTTCAATCTCATCAAAAAGATCAAGCGTGGGGTCGATGTATTCGTCCACAAATCCTTTCACATTTAATTCTTCGAAGATATCCATTTCAACATTTCAATTAATAACAACTAATTTTTTATATAAATAAAACTATTGTTTATTGGTGTGTTAGTATTGTGCAAAAGTCGTGATATATTTTGTTTCATTAATTAGTTTTCACATTTTACTAACAGTTTTCCACATCTTTTCATATTATATTTGATTGATTTTGTGATTCGTATGACAATCAAATTTTATTTGAAAAACTTTTATGTTAATATTTTGTGAGTGGGTAAAATGTTAACTATATGACTTTAGTACCTCAAAAGTCGCTCAAAAATTATTCATATTAGCATCAAAAATGGCAGTTATCCACGAGTTGATTATTTATTAGCTATTTGTTTACATGAAATTAACAGGTTTTGTACCTGTTGTTAACACTAATTATACTTTTACACAATTTATATATAAATATGACCAAAACAGTTGATTTTCTGGTTGTGGGATCGGGCATCGCAGGATTGAGTTTTGCGCTAAAGGCTGCAAAGCATGGTAAGGTTCTGATAGTTACAAAATCAAACGAAGATGAATCAAACACTAAGTATGCCCAGGGTGGTGTTGCCGTAGTTGTGGATAAAAAAGAAGATTCTTTTGAAAAGCATATAGAAGACACTTTAATATCAGGTGATGGGCTTTGCGACAAAGAAGTTGTGGAAGCCGTTGTTAAAGAAGGTCCTGAACGCATCAATGAAATTATTGATTACGGAACGAATTTCGATAAGACCAATGAAGGCTTTTATGACCTGGCCAAAGAGGGCGGGCATTCGGAATTTAGGGTACTGCATTATAAAGATGTAACTGGCTGGGAAATAGAGCGTTCACTTTTAGAAGAGATACATAAGAATCCTAATATTGAAATATTAACACATTATTTCGCGGTTGATTTGATCACTCAGCATCATTTGGGCGAGTTGGTAGGTAAATCAAGTACAGATATTACCTGCTATGGCATTTATGCTTTCAATACCGAAAGTAATATTGTGGAAAAGATATTATCCAAAGTAACCGTGATGGCTTCGGGTGGTGCTGGTCATATTTATGCGGTAACTACTAACCCAACCATTGCTACCGGCGATGGAGTTGCTATGGTTTATCGTGCTAAAGGAAAAGTGCGTAATATGGAGTTTATACAATTTCATCCTACAGCTTTATATAACCCGGGTGAGTATCCTTCTTTTTTAATATCAGAAGCAGTACGTGGTTTTGGAGGTGTGTTGAGACGTACCAATGGCGAAGAGTTTATGGAAGAGTATGATCCGCGCAAATCATTAGCCCCACGTGATATTACTGCCCGTGCTATTGATGCCGAGATTAAAAAATCTGGTGAAGATTTTGTTTACCTGGATATCAGACATCGCAGTAAAAAAGATATTTTAAATCATTTTCCTAATATATATGCTAAATGCCTGGAGATAGGTATCGATATGACCAAGGATATGATCCCGGTAGCGCCAGCCTGTCATTACATGTGTGGTGGTGTAATGGTTGATCATGCTGGGCAGTCATCTATACTGCGCTTATATGCCTGTGGCGAATGCTCTTCAACGGGCTTACATGGAGCTAACCGTTTGGCTTCTAATTCATTATTAGAAGCATTGGTTTTTGCTCACCGCATATACGAAGACGCAGTAAGCAAATTTAAAGATTTTGTTATCCCTGATAATATCCCTGATTGGGATGAAAAAGGTGTACAATTATCAAACGAAGATATCCTGGTAACACACAATGTACGCGAAATGCAGAAACTGATGAATGACTATGTGGGTATTGTTCGTTCCGATTTCCGATTGGAAAGGGCCTTACGGAGGTTAGGTTTGTTATACGAGGAAACAGAATCTTTTTATAAGAAGACAAAGCTATCCGTAAAGCTTTGCGAGCTGCGTAATTTAATACAAGTATCCTTTATTGTTGTAAAATCGGCCATGTTGCGTAAAGAAAGCAGGGGACTACATTATACTACGGATTATCCAATGCATGCTGAAAAGGTTGAGGACACGGTTTTTTAAAAATTGAAAATAGATAATAATAAATGCGTCATTGCGAGGTACGAAGCAATCCCCAAAGTACAGAGCGGCTCTGCTTATCGGGGATTGCTTCGTACCTCGCAATGACGTAGTGGAAAAAGATAATATGAGCGGAAAACGGGATTCGAACCCGCGGCCTTCAGTTTGGGAAACTGATGCTCTACCAGCTGAGCTATTTCCGCTTAAATTTGTAGCCAAACATAATAAAAAGTACATCAAATCAATAATTTCCATCTACTAAATCAATAATTCAGTAACCCACTAATTAAAGATATGCCTGTTATACTCCCAGTTAAAGATAAAAGCCCGGTTTGGGGTGATGATTGCTTTATTGCTCCCAATGCCACCATAGTAGGTGATGTAGTAATGGGTAAAAACTGTTCGGTTTGGTTTAATGCGGTAATTAGGGGAGATGTGCATTATATTAAAATAGGAGACAATACCAATATTCAGGACGGGGCTGTGATACATGCCACTTATTTAAAAGCGGCTACCAATATAGGCAGTAACGTTTCTATTGGGCACAATGCCCTTGTGCACGGCTGTACGCTGCATGATCATACGTTAGTAGGCATGGGTGCCATAGTGATGGATCACGCTGTTGTAAACGAATTTGTGATCATTGCAGCCGGAGCAGTGGTATTAGAAAACACAATCTGTGAATCAGGATATTTGTATGCCGGTATTCCTGCAAAAAAGATAAAGCCCTTAACAGACGAGCAAAAAGCTATGCTTAAACAGCTCCCTAATAATTATATCATGTACTCCGGTTGGTTTAAGGAGTAACAGGTTCTTTAGGTACTGTTATAGCTTCTTCTGCTTCCCAGTTTGGTCTTAATGATATTAATTTATCACTCACCCAGGTCTGTTCAGGTTGTTTCTTTAAGTGTACATTGCCGCTGTCCCATTTACCATTCTTGTTTTCATCATAAATTACCCGTAACAAGTATTTACCTGTGATAATGTTCTTGTAAACAATGGAACCAGTGCGCCGTAGCGGGTCGCTTTGTAATACTTTCTTTTGATCGTTTAACAACTCAACAACGTATGCTTTTGAAGTATCTGCCGGAAGCGTAACTTTTACTGTAAGTGAGCTGTAATTATCTGTTTTGTCTATCTGAAACTTTTTTGATATTCTTTTATTCTTATCTCCATATATAGAGGTGAATGCGGCTTCATTAAAAATGATCTCATACTTGCTGCCCTGTCGCCAACGGTATTTCAGGGTTAGTTTTTTAAAGTTTCCTGTATCTTTTTGCAAAGTAAGATCGCTGGTGGCAACAGCAACGGAGTCTTCATTAAGAGTGATGAGTGAATTATCAAAGTTTTCTATAGGTAAGCTGGCGGTTAGTTTTAAATCGTTACCTGGCTTAAGCAGATTATTGTTATTAATATTATATTGAAAAGTTAGTGAGCGTTGAAAGGTTTCCTTTTTTCCTTTTAAGAGGGAAGTGGAGTCTATGGGTTTTCCATTATCAAATACTGCTACCCTGATAGAATCAAAATTCATATTGCGCAGATAAACGGATGCTGTATCTTTTGTTTTACTAAAGTCTATCTGCTTTTGTTTGTCGATATCTGCAGGATAGATAACTTTTATGGAAGGATTGGTTAACGCCTTATTAAAAACAAAAAGTAACTTTCCATCCGTATCAAAGCGCTTTTCAGAAAATCTGAATTTTTCTGGATTTTGCTTAAAAAGATTGAGCTGAACATTTGAAGTATCGGACCGTAGGTGGATCGGTTTTTTTAAGAAGGCAATTAATTCCTGGTCGTTATCAAATATCTTATTGGGTGATGCTTCTTTTAAAGCGTAGATCCGGTAGGTGTCTTCCCGCAGGTTATTCAAACTGAAATTTCCGGATGAATCTGTTGTGGTGAAAATGCTTGGTTTCTTTTTTCCAAAAAGGAGGGAGTCTTGTTTTAATGTGAAAAGCATCACGGTTACATCTTTTTCTTTTTCCTGGGTTAAAGTATTGGTTACAGTTCCGGAAATACTTAAGGAGTCAATATGCGGGCCGGTAGAGAAAACATAAGTAAAGTTTTTAAGTACGTTGCTTTCGTTAACATCCTGGATGGCCTTTCCAAAATTGATAACATAAGTTGTATTTTTTTGAAGAGTGTCTTTCAACTTTATTTTTAATATCCTTTTGCTGGAACTGTACTCTGGTTGTTTTTCCATCGCCGGACTCATGCTTACTTCCTGGTACTGATTGGTGAGTTTAATAAACTCATCAAATTCAAGAGTAATTTCCTTGGCGTTAAAATTCCGTGTTTTATTAGCCGGTATTGCTTTCACCAATTTGGGAGGAGTGAGATCGCGCGGTCCTCCCTGGGGTGGCTGCTGTGCCGCACAGCCAATAAGGAGTAAAAAAGCCAAAAAATAGAATGGAAAATTGTGAAAATTGACCCGTTTGTTATTTAACATAGTTTTTAGGCGATATAAACGATTTTTATGTTTTTATGAGCTATGATATTAAAAAAAGAAAATAATTGATTTAAAACAAAATTTTATAAAGTGTTTATTATCAATCTGTTACGTTCTATCTGGAAACATGAATCATTAAAACTGAAATATCTGAAGGCGATACCCCTGAAATTCGGGAGGCCTGACCTAAAGTGCGTGGTTTTATCTTCATTAGTTTTTCGCGTGCTTCTTTTGAAAGTGATCCAAGGGTATGGTAATCAAATTCCGGATTGATCTCGCGGTCTTCCATTTTTTTCATGCGGTCAACAATTTCCATTTCTTTTATAAAGTAACTCTCATATTTGATTTTTATTTCAGCCTGCTCAATAGTTTCTTTATCATAAGCTGATAATAATTCCGCCAGTGGTGCATCAACCTTTTTAAGGTCGTTAAAACCTACCTGCGGACGGCTCAGTAAATTGAAAAGTTTAGCGCTTTGCGATAAGGGGCTTGTACCTAACTCGTCCAATAAGCCATTCACATTTGATGGGTCTATTGATTTACTCCTGGTGTAAGCAACAATGTCATCGGAGTTTTTAACTTTTTGTTTTACCTTTTCCAGTCGTTCATCGTTGATCAATCCCAGCTCATGACCCATAGGACTAAGTCTGATATCGGCATTATCCTGACGTAATAATAAGCGATGTTCCGCCCTGGAGGTGAACATGCGGTATGGCTCTTCGGTGCCTTTGGTCACCAGGTCATCTATCAATACACCGATGTATGACTCTGACCTTTTCAATATCAGCTCGTGTTTATCGTTAATCTTTTGGTGTGCGTTTATACCTGCTATGAACCCTTGAGACGCTGCTTCTTCATAACCGGTAGTACCATTGATCTGTCCGGCAAAGTATAAGTTGCTGATGAGTTTAGTTTCTAAAGTTAAACCTAACTGGGTAGGCGGGAAGTAATCGTATTCTATAGCATAACCCGGGCGGAACATTTTGGCATTTTCAAAACCGGGTATTTGGGTAAGCGCTTTGTATTGTACATCTTCTGGTAAAGAGGTTGAAAAACCATTTACATAGATCTCAATAGTATTCAATCCTTCGGGCTCAACAAATATTTGATGACGATCGCGCTCGGCAAAACGGTTTATTTTATCTTCAATAGAAGGGCAATAACGCGGACCTAATCCTTTGATACGACCAGTAAACATGGGGGATTTTTCAAAACCTTCCTTTAGGGTTTCATGCACCTTGGTGTTGGTATAGGTGATCCAGCAGCAGCGTTGTTCCTGAATCATATCTACATCGGTAAAAGAAAAACGACCACGTTCTTCATCACCCCATTGCTCTTCCATCAGGCTATAATTTAAGCTGCGGCCATCAATACGGGGAGGGGTGCCAGTCTTCATTCTGCCCGAATCAAAACCCAATGTAAGCAGTTGTTCAGTTAAACCGGTAGCTGATTTTTCACCTGATCTGCCACCACCGAACTTCTTTTCACCTATATGTATCAAGCCATTTAAAAAGGTACCGTTAGTCAGTACTACTGCGTCGGCTTCTATTTCTACACCTATAGAGGTTCGCACTCCTTTTATAGTATTATCCTTTACTAATAGAGAAGTAACAGTATCCTGCCAAAAGTCAACATTAGGGGTTCTTTCCAATGCCAAACGCCATTCTTCTGCAAAGCGCATACGGTCGCTTTGTGCCCGTGGGCTCCACATTGCAGGGCCTTTAGATTGATTCAGCATTCTGAACTGAATGGAAGTTTTGTCTGTAATAATGCCTGAATAGCCACCTAAAGCATCTATCTCACGCACTATTTGTCCTTTCGCTACACCACCCATAGCTGGGTTACAACTCATCTGTGCAATGGTTCCCATATTCATGGTAATAAGCAACACAGACGACCCCAGGTTGGCAGCAGCAGCAGCAGCTTCACAGCCGGCGTGGCCTGCACCAACAACTATTACATTATATTTCTTAAACATTTTTACCTCCATGTTCCACGTGGAACCTTCTTATTAAGTACTGAGTCAGAAGTTCTGAGTCTTAAGTCGCATGTCTATTTTTGACTTAAGGTCATGAGCTTTTGGCTTACTATAATGTTCCACGTGGAACATTATTCTTAAATTATGTCACAAGTCTTTATTTAATTTCTACTTAGAACTAAAGGCTTATGACTTGCAAAAATACCTATCTATACCGATGTTCCACGTGGAACTTTTAATAATGATATTAAAGCTACAAAGCCCCAAACGCCTTCTAATACCACGAACGGATAAAAACTAACCATGTATGAAGCATAGCAGCAAGTACCAGCACCTACAAAATTCATGAGCTTATATGTCTTTCTTTCGGCTGATAATTTGTTAAATAAATTTAACAAAAAAGCGATCAAAAGTATGATCACACCTACAGAAGCAATAATATCCGATGTTTTCACCTTATGATTCGTTTAATTCAGTTAGCTCCATCCAGCGCATGCTTTTTGCATCCAGTTTCTTATTCAGCGCATCAATTTCAGCCAATATTTCATTCAGCTTTTCAGGTGCTATACCCGTAGTATTCAGCTGTTCGGTTTTATCCTTTATCTGGATTTCTATAGCTTGTATTTCTGCTTCTGTTGTTTCCAGTTCCTTTGCTTCCTTAAAGCTTAATTTGCTTTTTTTAGGAGTAGCGGATGGAGTAGGAGCAACAGGGGCAGGCTTTTTAGCTTGTTGTTTCTCTTCTTCCAGATCAATGCGATAAGAGGAATAGTTACCATTATATATACGTACATGACCACCATCTTCCATAATGAATAGCTGATCGGTTAGCTTATCTAATAAATACCTATCGTGCGATACGATCATTAATACACCGGTATAATTGGTTAAAAACTCTTCCAATACATTCAGGGTATCAATATCCAGGTCATTAGTAGGCTCATCCAGTATCAGGAAATTGGGATTCTTCATCAATATGCTCATCAACTGCAGCCTTTTCTTTTCGCCACCGCTCAGTTTAGATATAAAACCATACTGTTTAGCAGGAGGGAAGAGGAATAAAGTAAGCAGGGCCGAAGCGGATATGGTTTTACCATCAGCCATAGTTATAAACTCCGCAACGTTTTTTACAATATCAATTACGCGCTCATCTTCTTTAAACTTAATGCCCGACTGATGAAAATAGCCTAATACTGTAGTTTCTCCCTTTACAACGGTTCCTTTATCGGGTTGTAAGCCCCCGGTGATCAGGTTAAGTAGGGTAGATTTCCCGCTACCATTACGGCCGGCTAAACCAATACGATCGCCTTTTTTAAATACATAGTTAAAGTCCTTAATAAAAGTACGGTCGCTAAATGATTTATAAAGGTGCTCCATCTCCATGATCTTGTTACCCTGACGCGCTGTTTTTACACTCAGTTCAACCTTTTCACGGATACCACCACTTTTGGTTTTCTCTTCCAGGTCATAATAGGCATCTATACGGGCCTTTGATTTTGTTCCTCGGGCTTGTGGTTGTCTGCGCATCCATTCCAGCTCTTTGCGTAACAAATTGCTGTTTTTTTGGAAAGAAGCTTCGTCCGCTGCATCACGCTCGGCTTTCTTTTCCAGGTAGTATCCATAGCTACCATTATAAGGCTGTATTTTACCACGGTCTATCTCTAATATCTCATTACATACATTATCCAGGAAATACCTGTCGTGTGTAACCATCAATATAGTTTTGTTGCCTTCGGTCAGTAATTTCTCCAGCCACTCTATGGTATCAATATCCAGGTGGTTGGTTGGCTCATCTAAAATATAAATGTCAGGGTCTTCAATTAACAGCTTAGCCAGAGCCAAACGTTTCTTTTGTCCGCCAGATAGGGTATTGATCTTTTGGTTCAGGTGATGGATATCCAGTCTGCCTAAAATAGTTTTGATCTTATATTCATATTCCCAGGCATCAACATCACTCATCTCCTCCATCACTTTTTCAATGGCCTTGGAATTATCGGGCTCATTTTCTAAAAGCTCTTCATATTTACGGATCAGTTGCTGCTGCACGTCATCGGCATGAAAAATATAATCGCTGATGGTTACTGCGTCTTTAAAACCAGGGTCCTGTTCCAGGTAGCCCATGTTCAGGTCGCGGCTTTGCACCACTTTACCTTCGGTTGGCTTTAAATGACCCGCCAGTAATTTAAGCAGGGTAGATTTGCCCGCCCCATTAACACCAACCAGCGCAACCCTGCGGCCGCGGTTTATACCGATGGTTATATTTTTAAAAAGCCAGTTGTCATGAAACTGATGACCAAGATTCTCTGCCGAAATGTAAGTACTCACTATAATTGTTTTATTTTGTCAGACTCATATATAAATAAGCCTGTGTTAATTTGCATTGATTGTTTGTACATCGCTGCCGCCACGATTGACGCAGGTATACTTTTGTATTTTTTTAACCCGCCAAATAATAACGGATCTATTATTTTAAACAGTGCGGTTACTATTTTCTCTTCTACCCGTTTTTCGGTTCTATTACCTGTTAACAAGGATGGGCGATAAATATGTAAGGTCGCAAAGCCCACCCGTTGTATATCAGCTTCTGTTTCGCCTTTGATTTTAATATAAAAGGTTGATGAAGCAGCATTGGCACCTACAGCTGATACCAGGTGATATTGTTCTACACCGTTTTTATGTGCTAATTGTGCAAGGATCAATGGGTAATCATGATCAATTTTGCGATAAACAGCTCTATCAGGCGTTTTATGCCTGGTTGTGCCCAGGCAGCAAAATATAGCATGGCCAGTAAGCTGGTCAGCATAAGCCTCCAGCCGGTCAAAATCAACCACCAATTGAGTCAGTTTTGGATGCCGGACAGGTAATTCTTTTCTGACCAGAATTAAAACTTCCTCATAAAAAGTCTCTCGTAGTAAAATATCTAATAAATTGCTGCCAATTAGTCCGCTTGAACCTGCAATAATAGCTTTGTTTGCCATTGCGTGCATAATTTTTGCAAAAGTACGCATAAATAAGTTGTGGAATAAAAATTGTGTGTTTAAACATATAAATAGGAAAACATCATGAAAACAATATTTTATCCCGAAAATGAACGCGGAAAAAATAACCTGGGTTGGTTAAAGGCCAACTTTTCATTCAGCTTTGCATCATATTATGACCCTAACAAAGTTAATTTTGGTGTACTACGAGTATTGAATGATGATATTATTGCTGGTGGTACCGGCTTTGGTACACATCCGCATGATAACATGGAAATTATTACCATACCATTGGAAGGAGGTTTGGAACATAAAGACAGCATAGGCAATACCGGTGTGATCAGAGCGGGTGAGGTACAGGTGATGTCGGCGGGAACCGGGGTTTACCATTCTGAATATAACGCCTCACGTACAGAAGATGCTAAAACCTTGCAAATATGGATTTTCCCTAAAGAGCGTGATATACAACCACGCTATGATCAAAAGGATTTTAAAGGGCTTTTAAAAACAAATGAACTCACTACGCTTATATCACCGGTAAAGAGTCTGGATACCCTGTGGTTAAGCCAGGATGCTACCTTTAGCATGGGTAATTTTGAAGCCGGTAAAACCTTAAATTATGATATAAAGACACCGGGAAATGGGGCTTATGTATTTGTTATTGAGGGTTCTGTGAAAATAAACAGTATGGTTTTAAACAAAAGAGATGCGTTGGGTGTTTATGATACCAGTTCATTTACAATTGAACCCGAAGAATTTTCCCGTTTCCTGATTATTGATATACCAATGTCATAAACCTGCAAGCCGAACCTAAAGGTTAATTTTCTTGAACTGCAAACAAAAGGGTAAAAAGTTGTTTTATCCCTTACACATTAGTTGAACGTAACTTATGGCAGAACAAGCAATTACCGGATGGAAAAGATGGGCAGAAGGCATTGGCGAGCAATGTGTTTTCTTTGCCAGGTTTTTCAGGAATATATTTGCCGGCGGCTTTGAGTGGTCGGAATTTGTACGGCAATGTTATGAAATTGGTTACCGCTCCATGATGCTGGTGGGTATTACCTCCTTTATCATGGGGCTGGTTTTAATTGTACAGCTCAGGCCATCATTAGTTGATCTGGGAGCGGCCAGCATGTTGCCGAGAACCCTTACGGTATCTTTCATCCGCGAAATAGGGCCTGTTATTACCGCTATTATCTGTGCGGGTAAAATAGCATCAAGTATTGGCGCCGAGCTGGGGAGTATGAAGGTTACCGAACAGATTGATGCCATGGAAGTGTCGGGAGCCAATCCGCTGCAATATCTTGTTGTTACGCGCGTTTTGGCAACCAGCCTCATGGTACCCCTGCTTTCTATTATTGGTGATGCTATAGGCTTATTCGGGGGCTTTATTGCTTTAAATATTACCGATAGTATCAGTTTTTCCCTGTATTTTAATAAATGTATCTCCTCCCTTGATTTTTCAGACCTGTTACCTGCTGTTGTAAAAACCATATTTTTTGGTTTTGCTATAGGTTTTGTTGGCTGTTATAAGGGCTATCATTCTAA
The DNA here is from genome assembly GCF_041355315.1 of Mucilaginibacter sp. RCC_168. Classification (NCBI taxonomy): domain Bacteria; kingdom Pseudomonadati; phylum Bacteroidota; class Sphingobacteriia; order Sphingobacteriales; family Sphingobacteriaceae; genus Mucilaginibacter; species Mucilaginibacter sp. RCC_168. The sequence goes on along the minus strand of NZ_JBFUPN010000009.1, from coordinate 113,947 downwards.
TAAAGGCACCGAGAGTGTAGGCATTGCTGCCAACTCGGCTGTGGTTACCGCTTCCCTGTGGATATTTGTTATTGATGCTATCGCTGTTCAGATCACCAGTTTATTATTTTACCATTGATATGAAAGCAGCAGGTGAAAATAGTGAAACGAAGAAACCGGACTCAACAAAAAAAGCGGAGGTGGTTATACATGCCAAAGGTATAGCTAAAGCCTTTGGTGATCATGAAGTACTCAAGAATATCAGCTTTGACCTGAAAAGAGGAGAGAATATGGTGGTTTTAGGGAAATCTGGCACGGGAAAATCTGTAACGATAGAATGCATTGTGGGTATGCTTAAACCTGATGCCGGTACCTTAACTGTATTAGGGGAAAATGTGGCTGAAATGGGAGATGAGGATCTGAAGCAATTGCGGATGAAAATTGGATTTTTATTCCAGAGTGGGGCCTTATATGATTCCATGACCGTACGGGAGAACCTGGAATTTCCATTAACCCGTGTGCTAAAGCTTAATGATCAGCAAGAGATAGATAAACGGGTTGAGGAAGTACTGGATGGTGTTGGTTTGCTGGATGCTATTGATAAAATGCCCTCAGACTTGTCTGGTGGTATGCGCAAAAGAGTAGGCCTGGCCAGAACGCTTATTGTAAAACCCGAGATCATTTTGTATGATGAGCCCACTACCGGGCTTGATCCGATCACCTCGCGCGAGATCAGTGAGTTGATACTCAACATGCAGCAAAAATATAAAACATCATCTATCATTATTACACATGATATGGAATGTGCAAGGATCACGGCTGACCGTATTGTGGTGATGGATGATGGCGAATATATAGCCGAAGGTTCTTACAAAGAGCTGCAAAAATCGGATAACAAAATGGTACGATCATTTTTTAACGAAACGACATGAAAACCACATCATCACAAAAAATAAAAATAGGCCTGTTCACCTTCGCCGGGTTGCTGGTACTGATATTGGGTATATTTTTTATAGGCAGTCAAAAAAGCCTGTTTAATTCTACATTTAATGTATATGGCACTTTCAAAAATGTGAGCGGCTTACAAGTAGGTAATAATGTGCGCTTTGCAGGGATCAATGTTGGTGTAGTACAATCAATTAACATTATAACCGATAGTTCGGTACGGGTTGACCTGACGCTGAACAACAGCGTTAAGAAGTTCATCAAAACAGACGCGAAACTGAGCATTGGCAGTGATGGATTAATGGGGGATAAGCTGGTGGTGATAGCACCAGGAGGCATAACAAGTCATCAAGAGGTACAACCAGGGGGACGTTTGGGCTCTATAAACCCGGTTGATGTAGACAAAATAATAACCAAGCTTACCCGTGTTGCTGATAATGCAGAATCATTGACAAAAGACCTTTCACAGATAGTAGGAAAAATCAATAATGGTAAAGGAAGTATAGGACGTTTGCTGAATAACGACGCCATGGCTAAAAATATGGAGAGTACGGTTAAACAGGCACAAACCACGATGAAAAATGTGCATGCGACCACCAATACTTTAAATGAAGACCTACAAGCGGCACAGCATAATTTTTTACTCAGGGGCTTTTTTAATAAAAAGAAGAAAGCCGCGAAGGCTAAACAGGATTCTATCAAAAAAGTGCAGGAACAGGCTCAAAAAGACAAAGAAAAAGCCGCAAAGGAAAAAGATGATAAAGGAAATTAACAAAAACATTAACTGATATATTTGCAATATTTTTGGCGGGCAAACCAACTAATTACAACTATACAGAATAATATACACTAACACTATACATTAAGCCCTAAAAAATGGGCATGTATGGTGAACAAAATGAACAAAAAAGCCTCTGGAGTGTCTTCAGAGGCTTTTGCTTATTTAAAAGGTAAGATCTTAGTTAAAATATTTAGTGATATCCGGGGATAATGGGGTGGTTTGTGACCTGAAGCGATGTATCAGTTTACCATTTTCATCGATCAGGAATTTTTCAAAGTTCCACTTGATATCACCAGTAAAATCAGGGTTGGGTGCTGTAGTCAAGTATTGAAACAATGGGTCAATATCCAAACCTAAAACGCTAACTTTTCCGCTCATTGGGAAGGTTACCGAGAAGTTTTCTTTGCAAAAGGTTTTGATATCCTGATTGGTGCCAGGTTCCTGACCACCAAAGTTATTAGCCGGAAAACCTACAACTACCAATTTATCTTTGTATTGTTCAGATAATTTTTCCAGATCTGTATATTGTTTAGTAAAGCCGCATTTTGAGGCCGTATTTACAATTAAAACCTTTTTGCCTTTGTATTTGGCCAGGGTAAAATCTTTACCATCAATACTTTTCAGCTTAAACTCATACACGGATGAGGGTGCTGTGATAAAAAGGAAAGCGAATATTAAAGTAAGTAATTTCATTGTTTTTATAATTGATGTGAGACAAATTTCTTTGAGTAAAATTAACTATTAAAAATTTCTTTTAGCCAAATACTCATCTTCTTTTTGTGTCATTTTCTTCTTTGTAACAACAGTTTTATCTGTGTAGCCCAACAGATGTAAAGCGCCATGGATAATTACACGGTGCAGCTCATCAATTTCGGGTATATTGAATTTGGCGGCGTTTTCGCGTACTCGTTCAACAGAAATAAAAACATCTCCAATAATATCACCTTCAACCTCCGAATTATCAAAGGTGATAATATCTGTATAGGTATCATGATCAAGATATTGCTGGTTCATTGGCAGTAAGTACGCGTCTGAACAGAAGACATAGATAAGCTCTTTCAATTTAAAACCCTCGGCGATGATGGTATCTTTGATCCACTGGCGCACAAGGGTTTTATTTTTAAGTTTATAGCTGATGTCTTCTTCAAAAAACTGAATAGCGGGCATTATATTTTAAAATGTAGTTCGATAGTGTTGCCCGATGCATTAAAAATGCATTGATCGGCCAGGTGCTTGATGATAAAAACGCCTCTACCAGTCAAATTCTCCAGATTTTCGGGAGAAGTTGGATCGGCCAGGTTGGCATAATCAAAACCATGACCTTCGTCCGTAACGGTCCATATTATACGCTTGGGGCCTACTTCGGCGTTAATGATTACCTTTTTCGTTTCGTCGAGCTTATTACCATGAATAATGGCATTTATGGCGGCCTCGTTAAGGCAGGTCATCATGTTAGCGAAGGTATCCTCGGCTACATGATATTTATCAGCAATTTCTTCAATCAGCTGCTCGAGTTGCGCTATACTTTCCGTTTTTGACGGTAGTTGTAACGTAAACAATTCGCTGCTGGTATGAACATTTGCCTGTTCCATGTTATTTGGCATTAAGTTGATCAAAGTAAGATTTTATTTTTTGTTTATAATACAAATTAAGTGCCGGAGACACCGTTTTTATTTGCTCCGTTTGTTTGCTCTTTTGTTGCTGGTATCCCTGCAGTGCTTTTATATAACCAGGAGGTATATCCTTACCGGCATGGCTTTCTCTTTGCTGATCCTGTTCCCGTTCCTGTTCTGCCTTTTCAGCCTCCAATAGCCGGCTCCGGATTTGTTCCTGTCTTTTTAATGCTTCATCTGTAATCTTCCTGTTTACGAGATCATGCTCAGTTTGTTCCATTTCTTTGGAAATTTTATCCAAATTTCCTAAACCACTTTTTCCATTCTTATTCTGTTCACGATTTATCTCGTCCAAAGACTCCCTGATCATTTGTTGCTGGCGGGCCATCCGGGCTAACTGTTCGCTCATATTACCCTGTTTTCCCTGTGCGCTTTTACCCTGGTTGCCCTGCTGTTGCATTTGTTCGCGTGCCTTTTGCATATTTTGATTCAGCTGTTCCTGCATTTTTGCCAGTTGCGATACGGATTGCTTTTTACCCTTACCTTTTCCGCCTTTATTCATCTGTTTTTGCAATTGCTCCAGGGCCTCGCTGAGCATCAGGGCCAGATTGTTCATAGCCGTCATGGCATATTGCTGATGGCGGTTGGCTTCGGCTGTGCGGCGGTCGCCCAGGTTATCCAGAGCCTGGTCGATATGGCTGTTAATACCGCTGATCTCCTGGTTTACGGTTGATTGTATTTGTGGGATACGCCTGCTGATGGCATAAAGACTATCTTCGGCCGTTTTCAGGTTATCTTTAATATCTTTTTGTTTTTGAGAGAGCGTAATGTAAGAGGGATCGGTAGGATTGGTACCTTTTAGGGTTTGCATCACCTTTTCCTGATCGAAAGAGCTGTTCACCAGGCTTTTTAAAAGTTCACGCAATTGTTGGGCATCAATGGTATTTTCTTTACTCTCGCCTTCCTCATTATCCTGAGATAGCTTGCTCGCTAACTGCTGCATTTGTTTGGCAGCTTGTTTTTGCGATTTTGACGCGCCATCTTTATTGTTTTTTTGCAACTCACCGGCGCTTTGATCCATTTGCTGGTCAATGCTTTGTGTTTCTTTTTCCGGGTTTTGAAAATCCTGCTTGTGTTCTGCCTGTTCGTTGGTTTTCTGCAAATCTTCCAAACCCTTTTTGATGTCCTGAAAATCTTTTTTCAGGTTTTCCTGTTCCTGCTGCAATGCCTTTTGATCGGCTCCCTGTTGTTTGGTTTTATCAGACAGCTGTTGCTCCTTATTGGCCAGTTTATTCAACTGGTCAACGCTTTGATTCAGTTTTTGATCAAACTCCAGCTTTTTATAAAGCTCCAGCATGCGATCAAGCTCTTTTTTGAGCGATTTATTATCCATCTGCATTTTTGATAATTCATCGCGGGTAGCATCCTTTTGTTCCTGGTCTAAAAGCTTTTGCAGGTTTTGCAATAGTTCTTTTGTTTTTTGATCGAGCACATTATTAAACAGATCTTCAATTTGTTTTTGCTTAGCCAATAATTCCTCGTTCTGTTGCTGGGTTTCTTTGCGGTTATACAGGTTTTTCTGGTTCTCGTCTTTTATTTCTTTGACCAGATCTTCCAGGTCGCGGCGTTTCTGCAACAGATCTTCCACCTGCTTTTTTTCATCAAAGGAGAGGGTGTTTTTATTTAGCAGTAATTGATTGAGTTTTTGTGAATCATGCTCAACTTGCCCGGCTAATTTTATAGCCGACTGCATTTTTTGCTTTACCGCCTGGGTGCCGGCATTCAACTGTTCATTAATGGCTTTGGCATCGGGCAAATTAAGCGTGCGCTCGGCGGTGCGTACCCTTTTAGGTCCGTTTACACCATCGTTATCGGCAACCTCAAAAAAGTAACTTACACGAGCTCCCGGCTCCATACCTAACTCCTTCAAATTCCAGAAGTAAAAGAAGTCTGATTGTGTTTGGTTCATCGTAGCATCAATTCGTTTGATAAACGTTTTTTGAGAGCCCTTATTATTAGCCGATTGTACGCTATAATGAAAGGTTAGTGATGAAAAACCGTGATCATCCTGAATCTTTCCGTTGAAATACAGGGCATTAATACTTACCGAATCAGATTTTTCCTGAACGGTAATGGCTGGCGGTTCGTCGGCTATTACATTGATATGATAAGCAGAGGAGTCGCTATGATTAACCAGCGGGTTTATGGGATTAAGTTTATAAACCGTGCTTTTAAAAACCTTTTCATTATACTCAAACAGATCGGGTCCGGTTGATTTGGCGCTATGTTTAACGCCGTTTAAGTAAAATTGCAAACCCGAAGCATGTTGTGTGTGCAGGAGCCAATTCACCGCAGTACCTTCAGGAATTACCAGGTCGCCGGCATTCAGTAATTTCTCATTTTTTTTATGCAGATAGGCGGGATAGCTTAATTCCACATCAAAATGCAGCAGGGCAGGTTTCTGGTTAACCTTTATTTCATAAGGAACTGAAGCAAAGCCATTCCCCAGCAGGCGGAATGTTGTGTTTTGTTGCAGATTGCTGAACAGATAATGAAACTTACTGATGTTTTCTTTATCGAGCTTAAAAGTGTTGTTAGCCGTTTCTATATAAACATCGGCAGGCAGCCTGTCACCATCGAGTTTAAGATCAAGTTTAAGGTCATCACCCTGTACTACGGACAGGGTTTTGTTCAGAACATGGAAACGAAAAGGGGCTATCGGGGCAAAGTATTCATTGTGCCTGATGAGCCGTTTGGTACTTTCAGTTAATATAGATGGAGCGGCAAAAGCAAGTACGATGATCACCGCTGCAGGAGCCAGCACCCACTTTAAGTATTTATTGTTCTCCCGGATATTGATTGCTGAAGGGAAGCTTACGGGTTTAAGGGCCTCTATCTTTTGATCGATACTGGCTTCAATAAGGGCGCGATGTTTTTCGTCGGCAGCGGCCAGTTTTTTAAGTTGCAGGGTATTCAGCAATTTATCATTAACATCATGAAAATGTTTACCGATGATCTCGGCTGCTTCATCATGGCTTAGCGAATGACCCAATTTGAGCCAGGAAAGAAACGGAGGTAAAATGAGCCAGCATACCAGCCCGATGTTGAGGAGTATGAAAAAGTAAAACAGGATGCTGCGGAAAACGATATTAAAATTGCCAAAATATTCGCTCAGCGTAATAACTACATAGGCAGTAAACAGGCCGGCGCCCAGAAAGATAAGCCCCCGCAAAAAATTATTAAAATAGTACTTCCGGATAAAGATGTTGATCTTATCAATAAGTGCTTCATAATTTTCGGCAGAATTCATATAGTGATGCAAAAATTCTTAACACAATATTAAACGAAAAAATAGAAGAATATATATAATACACCAATTAAGTTAATCCCAGAAGGAATAATAAACAATATGAATAATTTAAATTTAAGCGACTGCCTCAGAATGAGGGTACATTATTATATAGAGAAGGCGTGTCGTATTTGTTTGGGATTCATATTACTTAAAGCGGGCACGCCAATAACCTATTCGATATGACTGTAATAACTTAATTATCAGTGTTGTAATTATCATTAAAGTTTGTAAATTACTTTATCAAAAACCAATTAAAATTATATGCCAAAGTATGTTATTGAAAGAGAAATCCCCGGGGCGGGAAATCTTTCAGATGAACAATTAAAGGCCATTTCGCAAACCTCCTGTGGGGTATTAAGCAAAATGGGGCCGCAAATACAGTGGGTTAATAGTTATGTAACTACTGATAAAATATATTGTGTTTATATAGCGCCAAATGAGGAGATGATCAGGGAACATGCCAGTCAGGGTGGGTTCCCGGCAAATTCAATCAGTGAGATCTCAAGGATCATTGACCCAACAACGGCAGAATAAAACCAGAATAAGGTTATTATAGATTCTGGATTTAAAAATCATAGTATATATATTTTGCGCCCCATCACTCGGGATGTAGCGTAGCCCGGTATCGCGCCACATTTGGGATGTGGAGGCCGCAGGTTCGAATCCCGCCATCCCGACGAAAGCGTTACCAAGAATGATAAAAGCCTACAAAATAAACTTTTGTAGGCTTTTATGTTGTTATTGAATAATTGACTGTAAAAAACCTGTTGTAATTAAACATCTTGCCGATAACGTTGTAACTTACTTTACATTAACCCAAAATCGTATTATGTTTTCAAAATTTCATACGCCATTAATTTTAGGCTCCCTTTTGTTATGTGTAACCACAACCGCTATAGCACAAACCGGCGAGCCGGTAGAAAAAAACAAAGCCAATAGTAATTACAAACCAGCCTTTGCTGGACAAACGCGCATTGGAAGCATTAAAACTAAAACCCCGTACACGGTTACAATAATCAGCACCGAATTAAAGGGCCCATGGGGCATCCACGTTTTACCCGATGGCCGATTGCTGATCAGTAGTAAACCCGGAACTATGCAGATAGTAAAGACCGACGGTAAAATCGATAAAACCATCACTGGTTTCCCCGAGGTACAATTTGCCGGCCAGGGAGGTTTGCTTGATGTAAACATCGACCCGGATTTTATAAAAAACCGCATGGTTTACTGGACCTATGCCCAACCGGGTGATGGAGCTACTCTGGCGGTAGCTAAGGGTAAATTATCGGCTGATGAAACCAAACTTGAAAATGTGAAGGTGATATTTGAAGCTTCACCGCGGTACAAAGGTACCGGCCAGTTTGGTTCGCGTTTATTGTTTGATAAACAGGGGAATATTTTTGTAAGTTCCGGCGACCGGATGGCCGATGATATACGCGTGAAGGCGCAGGACCTAAGCGCCACCACAGGGAAGATCATTCATATCACCAAAGATGGTAAACCGGTTGCTGGTAACCCGTTTATTGGCAAAGCTGATGCTAAACCCGAAATATATGCCCTGGGTTTTCGTAACCCGGATGGTTTTTCCATAAACCCGGTTACTGGTGGCCTTTGGGAGGCAGAGTTTGGTCCCCGTGGAGGAGACGAGATCAATTTGATCAAACCCGGTGGTAATTATGGCTGGCCATACGTTACCTATGGCATCGAATATAGCGGACAAAAAGTCTACGATGGCATTCAGCAAAAAAAAGGAACCATACAACCGGTTTACTATTGGGACCCGGTTATTTCGCCCGGTTGCATGATGTTTTATACCGGTAATATTGCCGAGTGGAAAAACAACCTGTTTGTAGGAGCACTGAGCGGACAACACATCATTCGCCTGGTAATTAAAAATGACAAAGTAGTAGGTGAAGAACGTTTGCTGGCCGATAAAAACGAACGCTGGCGCTGCATGGCTACCGGTAAAGACGGTGCTATTTACGCCGCAACCGACGCTGGTAAATTATATAAGATAGCTAAGCGATAATATTATGATTGCGATATGAAAAACGCGCCGGGGCAAGGCTCCGGCGCGTTTATTTTTTAAAACATTTTCAATCCGGCGGCAGAGCAATTTTACTTAACCAATTCCCCGTGCAACACAACCTTGTTATTTCCATAATTAAAGCTGTACTCCACATTGGCATTTAACTGCTGATCGGTGAAATGACAGGTGATCGTTTCTGTATGCGGACTTTCAATATAGCGTAGCTTCAATTGCAATGTCTGGTTGTCATTCCAACCATAACTGCCCTCCACTTTGTAAGGTACCAATAATGAAAAATCTTCCCTGGCTCCGGTAACCAATCCAGGACCCTGCATATCCGTTTTGCCCGGCAACCATTTGCCGGTTTCAAAATTAAGCGCATAACTGGCCGAATCCTTTTTCAGGGTTACATGGCAAACATTATTGGTTATATTAAAAGCAATTGAACTTATATGCAGCGCATTTGGCTGAATGGAAAAGGTTTTGGTGAAGGTGCTGTTGGTATGGTTGCTGGTATTAGTCGCGGGCGGTAAACTTAAAGCTGATAAATGTTTTTCGAGCTTAACATCATCGCCCTTGTTAGGAGATAAGGCCTTCGGATGCATAGCGGGAAGTAAATATTTCCAGATCAGGTTAAGTTCGCCCTGCATATCGCCTGTTTCTGAGGTGATGGCAATTACTGCATCCTGATCGGGCATCACAATGATATACTGCCCAAATGCACCGTCGGCGCGGAAGGCGTTATGACGACAGCGCCAGAACTGATAACAATAACCCTGCATCCAGTCGCTCGAATCTCTTTTGCTTTGCGCAATGCCTGGCGCCTGATCAATTTTAAAGGTAGTTGCCTCTTCAATCCATTCCTTTGGCAATAATTGTTTTCCGTTCCACATACCCTTTTGCAGGTAAAACTGACCCATTTTAGCCAGATCTTCGGTTTTTACACGCAACCCCCAGCCTCCGGTATTAATGCCCTGCTTATTAATTTCCCAATCCATACCTTTTATTCCCAGCGGATCAAAGAGTCGCGGTTTCAGGTAATCAACTTCTTTTTGCCCGGTTACTTTTTGTACAATAGCCGATAGCATAAACGTAGCCATGGAGTTGTATAAAAACTGGCTACCGGGTTTATGTGCTATAGGCAATGCCAGGAAAGCTTTAACCCAATTATCCTCCCTTGATGCGACGGCAAAAGTAGGGTCGACAGCCTGACCAACACTCATAGTTAAAAGATCTTTTACCGTAAGGGCTGCAAGGTAAGGCGGTATAGAATCCGGCAAGCTGCCGGCAAAAAACGAGGCCACTTTGTCGTTTACCGACAAGCGTTTTTCACTAACCGCAAAGCCGATAGCGGTAGAAGTAAAGCTTTTGCTGCAGCTGTAAAGGCTATGTCTTAACGTCGACTGATATGGATTCCACCAGCCTTGAGCTATTATTTTGCCATGCCGCAAAAACATAAAACTATGAAACTCGTGCTTGCTTTGTGCCACCGCATTCAGAAAACTGCCAATCCCGGCTGCCGAAACACCCTCTGCCTCGGGTGTGCTGATAGGGAAGGGGCTTGTTTTTTGAGCGTAAAGCGTACTGCTGAAAAATAAAAAGCATACAATTACGGCAAACAACTGCTTTTTGCAGTACCCAGACCATGATCTTACAATAATTTGCACAGGAGATAAATGATAAATAGACATTCCGGTAATTTTGAAGGTTTATAATTAAAACTAAAATAAGCTTTTTTAGGGATTATAATCTTTATGCGGATAAAGTTATTCAGGTGGAGTTAGCAATACTTTTGTACAAATCATTTTGAGATAATGGTCTACTTATTATATTTGCCTTTCCAACCATTTCGGGATGTAGCGTAGCCCGGTATCGCGCCAGCATGGGGTGCTGGAGGTCGTGGGTTCGAATCCCGCCATCCCGACGAAAGCGATCCAACCAGTATCGAAAAGCCCCTTAAATCATAAATTTAAGGGCTTTTTGATGTATTTCAGTCCAAAAACTTCTTTAATCTCTTAATCCCGATTCCTTTTTAAATAACAGATGCATTATCCGGCCGGAATTAACCTCAAATCCGGTAATCTGATTTTTATCATTTCTGAGGACCTTTAAATTAGACATCCACCAAAGGTCGTTGATTAATTGATCGTCGCCATATAAATTTAACGTGGTATCATTATATTTGCTATTGGTAAGCAATAAACGATGATCTTTTAAAACAATCTGGTAGCTGCAATCCAGCTCAGGGCAATAATAGTTGCCCGTATAAGCAAGCAATTGTTTATCCGTTTTTTTTGCACCTGCCTCATATTTTACAAGCTGGCGATGTCCCTCGGGCCAATATTCGTCAAGTATGGTTTTCTTTGGGCTTTTTACCTTGAAAACAAACCTTATATTCGGAAATTTTGGCATAACCAGGGTGTCTTTTGTGCCTCTTGCCAACTGGTTAATATGCCCATTCTGCTCTAAGTAAAGTTTTTTGCCATTTAGTTTGAAGTTAAAGCGGATAGCATCATCTGCGATATAACTCCCCAGAAATTTTTTTAAAGCCAGGGTATCGTTGAAGATGGCACTTGTGCTATCGGCAATCGCAGGTTTGGGTGTGGTTTTTTGAGGCGAAAGGTCCTTAATAAAAAGGTCGCTTACCTGTGCAGCTTTACTGTTCGGATCTGTATCGCCAAGATTACTAAAAACTATAAAACCCATCCTCTGGTCGGGGAAAATATTAACAAAAGTGCGGTAACCGGCATCACTACCATTATGCGAGTACATTTTATGTCCTTTATAATCATCAACAGATATACCTAAGGCATAATTTTGTTCCTTGCCGTTATTCAGTTTGCCTTTTTGTGTTAATTGTTCTATGTCTTGCTGATCGCCTACTTTATGGTTATAAAAATTCATTACCCATTTGCTCATATCATCCATATTGGTAAACAAGCTGGTGGCGCCGGCAACAGAATAGCTTAAGGTGCTGTTTTGAAAATGGGCATCATCTTTCCGGTCATAAGAGTAAGATCGGTTGGGAACTATTTCGGTATAATCGTCATGAAAGTGCGTGTTTTTCATTCCCAGCGGCTTAAAAATAACGGAGTCAGTAAATTGTCGAAGGCTTTTACCGCTAACGGCGCGTACAATTTCGGCCAGCATGGTATACCCGCTGTTTGAATAGTTCCATTCTTCGCCCGGGCTAAAATTGAGTGCTCGCTGTTTGCCTAATATTTTTATGATCTGATCCTGCGTAATCACATCATGTAACCGGGTGCCCGCTATAGCAAGTAGTTGCCATTGGTCTCGGATGCCGCTGGTATGGTTTAAAAGGTTCCGCACTGTGATCTTTGCTTTCAGATCCGGAAACCACGGAAGATATTTATGAATATCATCATCAAGGTTTAACTTTCCCTGCCTGGCCAAAAGCACAATTGAGAAAGCTGTAAATTGTTTGGATACCGAAGCTATATGAAAAATTGTTTCGGCTGTAATAGGGATATTATATTCGAGATTAGCCATCCCGTACCCCTTTGCAAAAATAAGTGAATCGTTCCTTACAACACCTACGGCGTACCCTGGACTGCCGCTGTTATCCCACTTTTTAAATAAGCCATCGATTTTTTTTGTAATGGAATCGGAGACGCTTTGTGCAGACAGTTGTGCTACTGAGCAAATAAATATTAAACAAGTAAAAAGATACATTTTGGATAGACTCATAATAATATGTTAGGTTGCTGCGTGTATGACGTAACTAAGCACCAATGTGTTGCACATATATTATACTTTTTAACGATGATAAAGATTCGTCACATTTTCGAAGCGAAAAACATAACGGGATAGTTTCAGACCGCTCTCCGGTTAAAAAGCCGAAAAATATGAGTTAGGCATATGCTACAGCGTAGCGAATAGAATAGTTTGTTCCTGACCAGGAGGCGTACAGTATCGCGATGGAAAAGTAAAGTATATCTGAGTAATTTGAGAAACCACACAGATATACTTTTTAATTATAAAGGATAGATGCTCTAAACTTGGTTACGGAAAAATAATGAACGGGATAAACTTATTTAGAACCGCCAAACAAACCCGTCAGCTTTCCTAATATACCGCCGCCGCCTTCTGCGCCATCACCGCCTCCGTGGAAAAGATTAAGGGCATCGCTCATATCAAATTTGCCATCAGCGCCCCCTAATGAGCCCAGGATGCTTTGAATGTCAAAGGAGCTATCGCCGGCATCGTTTGTTTTGTTGGCCAGTTGCCCTAAAACCTGTGGTATCAGGCTGGTTGCTGTTGATTGAGCAGCAGCGCCGTCAACTCCATAATTATTTTGCAGCTTACCGCTAAACTGTTGTATAATTTGACTAACAATAGGGTTATTGGCTAAATCGCCGCCACCACCTTTGAGTAACGATAACACCCCGGATAAGCCACCGCCACCGGAGGATAAATGGCTTCCCAATACATCCATTATGGATGAGGAAGCGTCCTGTACGGCGGCTTCGTTGTGTTCATTTGGAATTTGAGGGTTATTGGTAATTGCATCTCCTGCATTTTGTGTCACCAACTGAAGTAGGTTCTCTAACATGTTTTTCTGTTTTAAGGATATAATTGATTTATAATATACGATTTAATCTTAGGAGAGTAAATAAAGATACACAACGCATTTTTATCAAAAAAGGAAAAAGAGGCGATCCGCACAAATCATTATCAATAAAAGTTCATAAGAATAACCAAACTACCCTTGACAGGCAGGGAAATTTAAAAACTACAATCGGCAGCAGGGTGTATATTTTCTTTATCAAAGGCAATAGTGGCATCCCCGTTTTTAAATGTCACTACCCAGATGCTGTCATAATCATTATCGGGCCATTTTAAATCATGGTCTTTTACACCTAAAGCCCTCACAATAGGCACAATATTGTTATGTTCCCAAACCACCAGTGTAGTTCCGGTTCTGCTTTTAAGATCGGCTGCCATGCCTAATGAATCCTTTTCTTGCCGGCTGCTATTAATTGTGAGGTTGTACTTTGCCGCTAAAGGAATAATGGTTTGAAACATCCGGGAATGTTTGGTGGCATCTCCTAAACCCATAGCAGGGACAAAAATATAAGCAGGGATCCCAAATTTAGAGGTAATAACAGCCGGAAGTTTTAATGATCTGTTCACTCCCTGGCAGGTTAGGTTATCGCCCTTTACCGGTTTTTCGGCGTGGCGTATAAATACAATCTTTAAGTTGGGGGATTGAGCAGCTGTGGTTGATACCATAAACCATACGCAAACCAACAGCAGGGACCCGCTTTTAATAAGTAATTTCATTTTGATGGGGGATTATAAAGGGATAGCCGAATTTAAATTCAGCTATCCCTGAAAATTATTAGTGTTGGTTGCCAGTACCGTTTAGTTGGTAGCAACCCAGATCAGCGCCTGGTGGGGTAGGATCAGAGAGTCCGTAAATTTTATCCAGCGGAACAGTGATTAGGGGTTTTATACTGGTGTTTCCTTTTCCAATTAGCGGAGAACTTGCCTGCAAATGGAAATTAAAATTTCCAACGGCGCTATATTGTGAAAGAGCATGACCTGTTGTAGGTAAGGGAAAATTCAAAAACGCTGGATTGTTTTTCTGAACTACATCACTGCCATCATAAATAGAGCCCAACTGATAATTAGTGGGGAGATATTTTGCTGAAGAAGTGATGGATGGGATATCAGTAGTTTGTGGCTGGGTGATGTAACCGGTTGGGTAAAACTGGTTTGCCACGCTCAATGAATCGGCCCATTGATAGTTATTGCCGTAAGAAAGATGTGCCACATCGGCAACCGGATTGCCTACTACCCGGTAACCAAACCGGCAGTTTATAGCTACGTTATTATAGTACATGCCCGCAGCACCTTCCTCGTAATTGATACAACCCCCACGACCGCTTTGTTGTTGTCGGTATCCTCCGCTTACAAAGGTGTTATTATACATCACCAGGTTAGTTTGCGGTGCGCCAATCGCCTGCCCTTTATTTGATGCTTTTTGGCCGTTTGTTGCTGTCCCTACAAAAAGATTATAGGCCATTGTGCCTACGGTACCGCCCTTGGCATTTAAACAATCACCACCATTAACCCCGTTCTTTTCAAAGGTGCTGCGGAAAATGGCAACTTTACCTGCCGATATCCGGATCGGATCATCCACACCACCATACAACCAGGAATCTTCCATGATAAAACTCCCTTTATAATTGGCAAATAAAATACTGTATTGGTTACCGGAGCCCGAACCGGCAAGTTTAGATGTTGCGTCGCCCTCGGTTAAACCAGCGTATTCCACATGAGTCCAGCGTAATACCATCAGATTACAGGTTGGACCGCCAATAATACCTTTCCATTTGCCGGAGTAAGCAGGATCTGCAGTGGGGGCAACGCCACCAGGTGCATCATTTTTGGTTATTCCGGGAATGGTTATCCAGTTAGGCTGATTTTTGGAGCCGTTACTAACCAAAGTTCCTAAAACAATCAAACTGCTACCGGCGCCCATATTTAAAGTTACACCGGGTTGCATCAATAAGGTATCTAAAGGATTAATAACCAGATCGCAGCCCGCCTGTACGGTGTAAGTTTTACCGCTGAGCATAGTGCCTTTTACCGGGCTAACCGTGCTGCCACCACTACATGAGAGCGGGGCTTTATCGCTTACGGGGTTAGCAGCGGGTGGGGTATAGTTGTAAATCTCGGTATGTTCACCTTTCCATTTTTGACAACCGGATACTGATGCAAATAATATCAGGGAAATGATGGGGATTATATATTTTTTCATCGTTATAGTTTATTTGTTGTTAGAATTTATACCTGAAACCGCCAAGGAATAGCGTTTTATAATAATCGCTTTGCACTAACGTTTGTGCCGCTATATCCTGTTTGCCTAAAAACTCCTGCAATTGCGACTTAATTTTATCATGCGGATATTTCAGGTATATCTTGGCAGCTGCATTGGTAAGGTTGTTGATTTTGCCATAAAAAGAGAAGTGTTTGGAAATCGTTTTTTCAAAAGAGAAATCCAACTGACCATAAGCGTGCTGGTAAAAATCAAGATTGGCGTATGCAGAAACCTGGGCCAGACGTTCGCCGGTATACACAAAGGCCAATTGCATATCTAAGCCCAGGTCGGCACTTTTAAACAATACCGATGCGTTACCCACATGATTGGCCTGTCCCTGTAATGGGCGTGTTTCATTTATAATGCTATTCATCGGTTGATCATTAACTCCCGTTGGAGCATATAGCAACTTGGGAGTAGTTACACGGGAGTGGGTATAAGTATAGTTAGCAGAAAACCCTATTATGCCAAAAAATTTGGTTGCCAAAGCCTCAAAACCATAATTGATAGCATTACCCGGGTCATTCGCCGGTTGGATTAGCAGATCGCTGGGGCCGGAGCCACGAACTACATAATATTCGATAGGATTATAGATCTTTTTATAGAAAGAACCCAGTAATAATTGGTCGGCCCCACCTGGGAAAAACTCATATCTCACATCATAATTATCAGCCGTAATGTGCTTTAAATTGGAGTTCCCTTCTTCCTTATAATATTCTCCGTCAAATTGATAAGGTACCTGCTCTCCAAAACCGGGACGGCTAATTGATGCAAAATAAGATGCCCTGATATTTTGGTTGTCAGTTAACGCGTATTTTAGGTGAATACTTGGCAAAACATCAGTGTAAATGTATTTTCCACTTCTGCCCGGAACGGTAATAGGGGATTGGGTAAGATAGGACACATTGGTGTTTTCGACCCGGACGCCGCCTAAAATCTGTAGTTTAGGTAGCAGATCAAACTTTGCCTGCAGATATTCCGCGTTGTCGTTTTCGGTTATATGATAGTTATTCTCTAAATTATTGTTACTGCTACCCTTACCATCTATAGGTTGCGACATGGTAAATGGAATAGAATTTAAATTATTGTTATATAATGTTGAGCCTCCTTTTAAGGTATATTCCATAAAATAATTATCCCTTATTTTATGGCGAAATAGGCCCCCGGTTGAAAACTCAACAGGTTTGCCGGCAATTTTAGGGGTATAGATAAGGTTGGCGTAACCGCTTATATCCTGATCTTTATTGTTTTCCCAATGGTGAGTTAGTACCGTATTGTTATCATATTCATTGGTAACCGCGCCAGCGCTATTGAGGGCCTTATTGGCATCGTATGAAAACTCGGTCCTGTCGGGCATATTGCGGGTAGCTCTGGAATAAACGCCATCCCAGTTAAATTTCCATTCATCACTTAATATATGTTCGCCATGCAGCGTAGAATTGTAAATAGTTTGCTGAGTTAAAGTGCTTCTGTTTGACAGCGTGATTTGCTTACTAAAATTAGTAGAGTTTAAACCTAAGCCCAAGGTGTCTGATGACAAGCGCGACTCGTATTCATTTTGATGGATGTACAAATTGTATAACGAGATCTTGTTTTTGTCATCAATCACATAGTCAATTTTATTATGGATGCCTAAACGTTGTGTTTGAGTAGAATAGGTACGATCAAAAGAATCGGAAAACTGAGGTGAGTTTGGTAAAGGTTGGTAATCCGGCTGCGCATTGGGTATTAACCTTTTGGAATTAGAGCCCCGGTAAATATTCTGGTAACTGGCCGAAACAATTACACCCAGTTTATTATTCAGGAAACGATCGCCAATGGTTAAACCAGCTGTCGAACTCAGGGGATTGTTAAGATTTTGATCGCTGGTTAATGCTTTGTTATTAAAATCGGCATAGGTAGCCCCATAACTGTTGCCATGTACCATAGCTGGCGATTGGCGCGCAGATGATGGATCAAAAGCATTGAATAGGCGACCTTTAGAGAACAAAGAAGAAAAACCACCAGATATATTTGCGCTAAGCACAAAATGATCGGGTGCGCTTTTCATCACCAGGTTCATGACCCCGCCAATGGCATCGCCCTCCATGTTGGGTGTAAGGGCTTTAATAACCTCCAGGCGTTCCAGCATTTCAGATGGAAATATATCCATGGGTACAAAACGATAAGCTGGATCCGGGCTTGGTATTTTAATGCCATTTACCAGTGTAGAATTATACCGTTGTTCCATCCCACGTATAATGGCGTAACGGCCCTCGCCACTGGCCGAGCGTTGTATACTTACGCCACTCACCCGTTGTAAGGCATTGGCCACGGTTACATCGGGTAAAAGCTTAATGGTGTTGGCCGAAAGGATGTTTTGGATCATGCTGGCATTTTTCTCAATGCCCCGGGCCGTCCGGTCTGTTTCTTTATTGCCTTGACCAGTAATTTTAACTTCGGCCACCTGAGTGCTTGCATCCCGCAGATCAATATTGATGATCTTTATTTGGTCGGTAGCGCTGATGTTACCTTCATAAACCTGCGAAGATTTGTAGCCGATATAATTTACCTGTATTTGATAAGAACCAGGGTGTACGTTTTTAAAAATATAAGACCCGTTTAGGTTTACGGGGGCTATTTTATTTACGCCCTGTTGTATTAAATGTACTGTTGCTCCGGCCAGTGGTTCGCCGGTTTTATAATCATCAACTTTACCTTTTATGATCTGCGCAACAGACGAAAAGGCAAACAGGAAGATTAAGGAAGAAAACAACAATAACCTGTTAAGGAAGTAGGAGTGTTTCATGGACTGCGGATTTTTGATTTTCCGCAAAGAAACCTGTAGAATACTGGAGAAAAACTGAATAATCTACCCCAAACGGATTCAATAACCGAAACTTAACACAGACTTAATTTTCCGACTTAAATAGTTCCGATATGTCCGCTTATGTCGGTACATACTTAGCGAGCTAAACTATTCCGAAATCGTGGTTAAGCGATCATCCGTAATGAATTTGTAAATAGGAGTTAGTATTTAGTCAATATAGTTTATTTCTGAGGCGTTTTTCAACCCTAAATTAGGTTTAACCAATTACCAGCATTTTTCCACCATAAATGCACTTGTTCAAACCTGATTATACATGTTAAATATTGATGTTAAAGAGCTATTATTAAAAATAGCGCGCGATAGTGATCTTGCCGCGTTTCAGAAGGTATACTTTCTATACTATGAGCGATTATTAAAACTGGCCTGTTCTTTTGTAAAACTTACAGAAGTAGCCGAAGAGATTGTTGACGATGTATTTGTAAAAGTATGGTCAAACCGTACTAAATTAAGCGAGGTAAATAATTTAACCGTTTACTTGTATGTAGCCATAAAAAACCAGGCGCTTAACTATAACCAGGCAAACCGTATTGTATGTGTTGATATCGAATCGGTTGGATTTGAATTAAAGGATATTAATAGCTCGGTTGAAGAGGTGCTGATCACTGCCGAACTCGCCAAAATTATTAATGATGCCATACAGTGCTTACCCGAACAATGTAAGATGGTATTTAAATTGGTTAAGGAAGACCGGTTGAAATACAAAAATGTTGCTGAAATTATGAACATATCTCCCAAAACGGTAGAATATCATATGGGCAATGCGCTTAAATCTGTAGCTGCAGCAATTTCAGCATCGCCGGATCATCATAAAAGAGTATTCAAAAAGGCGTCGGTGAATTAATTTAATTTTTTCACTGGGGTGTTTTCATTTTTTCCTGTCCTTGTTATTGAAGCTAAAAACAATGGACCAGGAAACTCTTTGGATACTTTTAGGAAAAAAACTCAATAATGAAGCTACCCCCGAAGAGCTTCAACAGTTGGATATATTGACTGCTCAACCCTGGGCCGATGCATACTCCATACAGGTTCTGGAAGCCTTGTGGCAACAAAGTCCTGATCGGCCTCCCCGTTTTATTTCGCATAAGATACAGGAAAAGTGGGCCCGTTTGGAAAGTAAACTGGATATGGACACACCTCAAACAGACAATTTTCAAAGCCCGGAAGATATGGTTGAGGCCTCGGCCAAAGTAAGAAGCATCTGGCATCGTTTAAGCCGCTTGTACGTTTCGGCGGCATGTTTGGTCTTTGGTTTATTGTCATTTTTTTACTGGAGAAGTTTTACCGGAAATAGTCAGGGAAAAACTTACCAGATCGCGGCCCCCCTTGGCGGCATTAGCAAAATAATACTACCCGATGGCAGCAAAGTATGGCTTAATGCAGGGAGTGAAATGTTTTACGGAACTAACTACGGCAATAAGTACAGGGAAATACGCTTAACCGGCGAGGCTTTTTTTGATGTGGTAAAGGATGCCGAACATCCCTTTATTGTAAATACCGCGACCATGCAGATCAAGGTATTGGGCACCGCTTTTAATGTGCGGTCATATGCCAATGATAACACCTCCGAAACATCATTGATCAGAGGCAGGATAGAGCTGACACCGGTATCAAACCCAGACCATAAGATCATATTAAAACCTTCTGAAAAGCTAACCTTACCCAACAAAAACGCGCACAACAAAAACGAAAACAATACTTTGATAACTCTGAGCTCTTTGCATCACGAACAAAACGACTCACTGCCAGCCGAAGCGCAATGGCTTGAAAATAAGCTGGTATTTGATGATGAATATTTTGATGACGTTGCTAAAAAAATGGAACGCTGGTATGGCGTTTCTATCTCCTTTAAAAATGATGAGCTGAAGCAGAAAAAATTTAGCGGAAAGTTTACCAAAGAATCATTAACAACAGCCTTGGAAGCGCTTAAGGCTACCAGCAACTTCAGCTTTTTAATTGATAACGATAAAGTAGTCATTTATTGACCTGCATATTAACCTTAAATCAAACGCGTATGATAAAACTCGACCCATAAAATGCTAATAAAACCAAAAAGCGGAGAATGTTGACGCATCCCCCGCAGTGTTGGTTCCTTCAAAATTACCAGTCGTCTTAAACCAATAATTAAAGTAACCTAAAGACTAAATTATGAAAAAAAATGCTTGCCGCATAAGCAATATGCGGTTGCAATGCCTTATAAAAATATTCCTCATGACAAAGTGTACCCTTCTCCTGATCGTGATATCGTCCTTTCAGGTTTTTTCAAAAGGCTACGGGCAGGATAAGATCAATATTAACCTGCATAACGTTTCGATAAAAAAAGCACTTGCCGAAGTTGAAAAGGCAAGCAGCTACCGCTTTGTTTATAATGATGATGCTTTGAATGCAAAGCTTATTGATAAGATAGATCTGAGCAATGCCTCTATTACGGAGGTGATGGAAATGTTGCTGTCAAAAACAGATCTTACTTATAAACTGAACGGGAATAATCTGGTCATCATTACTGATAGGAGGTTACAAACAGCATCAATCGCCATCTCCGGGGTGGTAAGTGACGCCAAGGGACCATTGCCGGGTGTAAGCGTAAAGCTAAAAGGTACGCAGATTGGGGTTCTTACCGATGCTAATGGAAAGTTCCTGATCAATGTACCTGATAACAATGCCATACTGATGTTTTCATCCGTGGGTTATGTTTCCATGGAGGTTCCTGTTGGCGACCGAAAAAGCATCAATATAACATTAAAAGAATCAGCGACGGATTTAAGTGAGGTGGTTGTAACAGGCTATGGGCAATCGGTAGCCAAACGCGATCTGACAGGAGCTATTTCAACAGTAACAGCCAAACAAATAGAGGAACGTCATCCCATAAACCTGATAGATGCCTTGCAATCACAGGCATCAGGAGTGCTGGTTATCAATGATTCGGGAGAACCCGGCGCCACGGGATCTATTCAGATACGCGGGGGATCGACATTTTCAAGTGCGGGTAATGCGCCGCTATTTGTAATTGACGGTATTTTAAGCCAAAGCGCCGATAATGTAAACCCCAATGATATCCAATCTATCGAGGTATTAAAAGACGCGGCATCGGCTGCTATTTATGGTTCGCAGGCGGCAAATGGTGTTATTCTGATCACTACTAAACGCGGCAGGCCAGGCAAACCGTTGATCAATGCCCAGTATGCCCGTATCTTTGGGGTGATGGCACATAAACTGGAGCAGCCAAACTCCAGAGATCTGCGCATTGAACGAAATTTATATAACGGCAACAGCCCAGACAAACCAACCACTACCAATGATTCATTAAATGTTGTTTTTAACTCCGATAATGATAATCAGGATGTAATTACCCAAACCGCCAAAAGGGATATTCTTGATTTTGGAGTAAGCGGAGGTGAAAAAAGCATACAATATTACTCCAGTATCAGGTACATTAATGACCAGGGCCTTATTGTTAACAGTTATGCAAAAACGCTTCAGGCCCGGTTTAATTTGGATTACCAGGTATCCCCAAGATTTAAATACAGCAACCGCCTGTCATTCGGATACAATACCAATAATAATATTAACGAGGGCAATACCATTAACCAGGCATTTCAGCGGCCGGCAAATTTAGCACTATATTATCCCGACGGTACTTTAACGGGATATATTAGTGGTCGCCGCAACCAGTTATCAGTTGCTTTGCTAGAAGTTAATGTTACCAATACTTATACCGGCGACCTGTTTAACCAGATAGATTATACGATCACCAAAGATCTGCGCTTAACCAATAATTTCGACTTCGGTTTATCAACACCGCATAATGTGTTTTTTGACCCTAAATTGTTAAGCAGCGCCAGTCCTTTGGTTAATTCGGGCAGGGAAAGTTTTGCGGTTAATACCAATTGGGCCTACCAGGGATTTTTAAACTATGCTAAAACATTCGGCAACCACTCCATAACCGCCGTGGCTGGTGTAAGTGCCGAAAAAACGCAGAATAACAACTTTAAAATTGCCGGCTCAAATTCGGCCAATGAAACCATATACACTTCGAATGTTTATGGCACTATTGATCAAACCAATACCGGTACCGATGCGGGGTCAACCAGCCGCGAGTCGCTTTACGCCCGGGCGACCTATAATTATAAGAGTCGCTACCTGTTTAGCGTAGTTTACCGTAAGGATGGTTCGTCAAGGTTTGGTAAGGATAATAAATATGGCGATTTCTATGGCTCATCAGCAGCCTGGCGTTTTACAGATGAACCATTTATGGCCTGGTCAAAAAAGATACTGAATGATGCCAAACTCCGTGTAAATTATGGTGAGGTGGGTAACGACCGGATCCCATCCAACTCTAATTTGCTCATCTATACTTTTGGCTCTTCTTTTTATAATGCTGTAAATGGTGTTGTGTTAAGCAACCAGTTTGGAAACTCCCAGTTAAAATGGGAAAGCAATATCCAAAAGGGCATCGGGCTCGATCTGCAGTTTTTCAATTCAAGATTGAATGTAACCGCCGATTACTATCAAAAGACAACCAAAAACCTGCTTTATCAGCGTAATATCCCGGTTGAAACAGGTTTCACCAATGTATATGTAAATGTGGGTGATGTTACCAATAAAGGCTTTGAGCTTTCGCTGAACGGAACACCGGTTGCCAGCAAAAATTTTAATTGGAACATTGGAGCTAACCTGACGATTGAACGGAACCGTATTAAGAGCCTGTACAATCATCAACCATTCCTGGCAACTTCTGGTGGGGCCACATACCTGGTACAGGAAGGTGGAAAGATAGGCGATTTTTATGGCTACAAAGGTTTGGGTGTTTATCAGTATGATGCCTCAAACGCCTACGATGGCAATTGGAACAGGTTAACCCCAGAAGGGGTATCTGCCGACGGTAAAACAGCTCAAAGGTATACGCTGAACGGGCAAACCTATAGCGGTACCATACATCATATGTATGCTGGCGGCGCTTTACTGCTTGGTGGCGACATGATATTTGACAACGTGAAAAAAGACAGTGTGATAGATGCCAATGACCGCCAGGTTTTAGGTAACGCGCAACCCTCATTCTACGCTTCTATCATCAATACCATAAATTATAAACAGTTTTCTTTATCCTTTACCCTAAATACTACCTGGGGAGGCCAAATCTACGACAGTCCACGGCAAACATTGGATAACCTGGCAACATCGGGTATTGTGGCCGATAATAATACCACTTACAATTCCTGGAAAAAGCAGGGCGATATCACCAACATTCCATATATGGGCCGAAAGAACTCAACCGCGAATTTCCCCGGCACGCAAACCAGGTTCCTGGAAAACTCATCGTTTATCAGATTGAGTTATGCAAAGCTTACCTATAATTTACCGGCTAACCTGGCGTCGCGTTATAAGCTCAAAAACATAGGGGCTTATATATACGGGGCAAACCTGCTCACCTGGACAAATTATACCTGGTATGACCCGGAATTTTCTTCCAGCTCGGCCCTCACTCCGGGTAATGATAATGGCCGCTATCCGCGCAGGCGCGAGGTTGGTTTTGGTATAAATGTTAATTTCTAATTCATCGAGACATGAAAAAAATATTAAGCGTTACTTTTTTAACATTGCTGATTTCGGTATCAGGCTGTAAAAAACTGCTGGATCAGCCCCCTAAAAGTCAGTTAGGAAGTGATAAATTCTGGAAAAGCGCGGATGATGCCAAAGCTGGCGTTGCAGGTATATATGACGGTGTTCAGGATATGTTTAACAGCCAGTTTATCTATTGGGGCGATGGCCGGAGCGATAACCTCACTTTTCACCCAACCTATAATGATGCCCTGCCACTGAGCATCAATGTATTAACACCCACTACCAATGGCGCCGACTGGACCCTGATCTATACCACTATAAGCCGCGCCAACTTTGCTATAAAATACATTCCAACTATTCCGATAATTGATGCCGCTACATCCAATGATCTGCAGGCACAGGCACTAACCATCAGAGCTTACTGTTATTTTTGGCTGATAAGACTTTGGGGTAATGTACCGTTATGGACACAGCCTTATGAGGATCTGAATACCGATCCGTATAAGGCTGTAACTCCGGCAGCTGATATCATGAAAAACGAGATCCTACCCGATCTGTTGAAAGCCTATGACTTGTCTGACAAGACAGCCTCGGTAGTTTGGAATGTAAATTCCGGCGGCATCGCGGCTATGCTGATGGATGTTTATATGTACAACCATGATTATACCAATGCTTTGTCATGGTGTGATAAGCTGCTGGCCTTAAAACGCTACAGTCTGGAACCTACCGCTACGTGGAAAAACATTTTTACTTCACCAACAAATTCCAAAGAGGATATCTGGAGCTTGAATTGGGATTTTACGGTTGATGGCGGTAATAAGACCTCACAGGAAATTGGGGCTGGTGATACCAATAGCGATTTTGCCGTAGACCCGGCATTGTGGACCTATTTTACAACTACAACCGCAGATATAAGGGGAGCCCAGAGCGTTGATTTTAAAGTGAACAATCACGATAAAATATGGAAATACTATGCGCCAAACCTGGATAAGAACGGCAACCAGATCTATCCTAACTCACCGCAGGCCAACCTGCTATTCCCTTTATACCGCCTCGCGGATATCTATCTTTTACGGGCCGAAGCCTTAAACCGGACCGGCGATTTGGCGAATGCACTTATTTATTTAAATATGGTACATACCCGCGCTGGTTTACCAGCCTACCAGGCCAGTGATTTTGCCAATGCCGATGATATGCTTTATGGCAACCCTTTAAACGGAAATGGCATTTTACGCGAGCGCCAGCTGGAGTTGTTTTGTGAAGCTAAACGCTGGTTCGATCTGCAACGAAACGGCATCATCGTATCGACTATGGATCCTTTAATTAAAATACGGCAAACGCAAAAAGGTTTTCCGCCGACAGGTTTTGGCGATATCCGGAAAATTTACTGGCCAATAAACCAGAATGTGCTGAACGCCAATACCAAGCTCACTCAAAATCCACCTTATTAATTTATATCAAATGAAGAAGATGAAACAAGCAATCGTATGGCTTGCATGCATGGGCCTCTTAATAAGTATGGCGGGCTGTAATGTGGCCGGATTAAAATTGCAGGAAAATGCCGATTATCACCCCTATGTGCTTGATCCGCACATTAACAAAACCGCATGGCAGTATATAAAAGATCGCAGCTACAACTTTGCCGGAAAAGATACGGTGTTTAAGCTGATGCGCAAGGCTATTGAATACTCTGGTATAGATACCAATTTGTATATTAAAACCGACTGCACCTTTATATTTCTGCATAACGATGCCGTTTTCAGAACAACGGTGGTAAATAAAGTGCCAACTATAACGGCCGATTGTTACTGGGGCAAATACCTGGTGAACGGCAAGCCTGCCACCAAATGGAGTGATTACCCTAAAGAGCAGGTAAAAAACTACCTGTTGTATTTAATTGTACAAGGAGCATATTCATTTAACAATTTAACACCTACCAATGTGGTGGCCACTACGCTGCAACCACAAAATTACGACCCGCTGAACCCCACATCGATCATGACGCTGAGGGTTAATAATGATCAGAACTTTACCATGCGGCTAAATGATTTTTCCAATTCGGCAGGTTATGTGAGTGTGCGTACCAGCAATATTTTGGCCTTAAACGGAGCTATACAGGTAATTGACAGGGTACTTTTTTATCAAACAAAATAGTACATGGTTTAATTGGTTCGCCGGTCGCGACGGGGCTCCCTGTTGCGGCCGGCTCTTTTAAACACATTGAAATGAAACAAATGGCAAACACACATAACAAATCCGTATCCCGCCGTAACTGGCTGGGCGCGATGGGCAAAATCTCGTTAGGAACAGGATTGGCCGTGGTTACCTCTAACTCATTTGGTACCGAACGCCCCGGACCTGTAAAAACAACCACTAACGATATTGGTGCACGGGTGTATAACATCCGCGACTTCGGCGCAAAAGGGGATGGCAAAACGCTGGATACTTTCGCGGTGCAATCGGCTATTGATCTATGCAACAAGGAGCAAGGAGGTACGGTCCTGGTACCGGCCGGTGTATTTGTGATCGGTTCGGTTGAACTGAAAAGCAACGTTACTTTGCACATTGCAGCGCAGGGAAAATTATTGGGCAGCGCCGATGGTAAACAATATCATGCCAGCGAGGCGATCCCCTTGGATAGTGGATGGACCATGAACGACGGTAACGTAGGCCTCATATTTGCCGCCAATGCCGAAAATATCACCATTGAAGGTAATGGTACTATCGACGGGCAGGGGGCGCAATTCCGCAGCGATACCAAAGGCGTATTGCCGCCGGCCGGTATCTCAGGGAACCATCGCCCGTATCATTTGCTTTTTTATCAATGCAAAAATTTAACCGTGCGCGATATTTCACTCATCAACAGTGCCTATCATTCCATCAGGGTTTGCATGTGCACATTAGGAAAGTTTGAGGGCTTATATATCCGCAGTAAAGTGATCCACAATAACGATGGCTTTCATTTTATAGGCAGCACCTATATGCATGTTTCCAATTGCGATGTACAATGCCAGGACGATGCCTGCGCGCTGTTTGGCAGCTGTAAGTTTGTAACCGTTTCAGATTGTTCGTTCAGTACGCGCTGGTCCGTATTCCGGTTTGGGGGAGGGGAGGCTGAGAACATCACCGTTTCCAACTGCCTTATTTATGAAACCTACGGATGCCCTATAAAAATGCGTTGCTCACCAGGTTCGCGGTTTGAGAATATCTCGTTTTCAAACCTGGTGATGAAAGATGTAACGGGCCCTATTTCCATAGGATCGGGTAATGGGAAATCTTCGGTTAATCCCATTGCCAATACCCCGGCTATTGTACGCAATATTTCATTTAATCATATTCATGCAACGGTGGTAAAGCCAGTGCAGCTTCGTGATGCGGAGTTTACGAGTAAATATAATCCCGGCGAAATATTTTCATGTGTTACACTGAATGCCATGGATGATATTTTTTTAGAAAACATCAGCTTCAATGATGTCCACATCGCATTTCCAGGAGGTGGTACAGCAGAACATGGAGCGGTGCGCGATGTCCCCAAAGTAGCTGCGGAATATTATCAGATAGGGGTGCCGCCAGCCTACGGCATATATGCACGTAATGTACGTGGATTGACGCTTCACAACGTGAGATTGACGATGGAAAGCCCGGATCTGCGCCCGGCTGTTATATTGGATAATGTGGAAGATGCTACGCTGAATGGCCTGAGCGCACAAGGTCAAAAAAAATCCGAATCGTTACTCCGCTTCATCAACACCCGTGATGTTCTGGTAAGCGCCCTGCGGGTACTAACACCGGTTACCAATTTGCTGCAGGCAGAGGGTAAGGATTGCGCTAATATTATCATAGACGGTGGAGACACCTCTAAAGCTGATAAGGCACTGGTATTAACATCCGGCGCATCTCCAAAAGCGGTGAAACTGCGGGTTTTGTAACAATCATGTTAAAGCCAATGGAGTATATCAATTAGCTTATTTGTGTAACTGAACCCTTAAAAAATAAGCCGATGTTAGTCACATTATACTTTTTGTCCTCATAAAAACATATCATAATGCGCAAAAAATATCCTTACATCCATTCAAAAAGCCATATGGCCAGGCTTGTTATTATCTTTATTATTTTATTATGGCTACCTTCAAAAATACTGCGGGCAGAAACGGTTACGGTTTCGTCAATTGCCGATCTGCAAAAGGCTATTGATAAGGCAAGGCCCGGAGATCTAATCTTGCTGGTCGACGGCGTTTATACCACCACTGAGGATATCTCCGTCCGTGGAAAAGGAACCCGTGAAAAACCGATTATTATTGCCGCCCAGCATACAGGCGCTGCGGAAATTGCAGGTAAGGGAGGGTTTAGTTTACAAAGTCCGGCAGCGTATATGATTATCCGGGGATTTAAATTTACTCATACGGCATCCAAAGCCAAAACGGGGATAGGTACCAACTTCTGCCGCTTTACTCAAAATATATTTGAAAACCAGGGCGACGGAGAAGACTTGACCATTGCCGGCAGCGATCAGGAGGTGGATCACAATACCTTTCAAAATAAAAACGCGATGGGCCGGTTTGTCGCCATTCGTGGTGAGGGCAAGCAAATAGCCGAGAGGTTACATATCCACCATAACTATTTTAATAATTTTGCCAGTCAGGGTGGTAAAAATGGCGCGGAAGCATTACAGTTTGGATTAAGCGGCTTCAGCTTATCATCAAGCAACAGTGTGGTTGAATATAATTTGTTTGAACGCTGCGAAGGGGAGAACGAGCTCATCTCGGTTAAGGCATCGGCGGTAACACTCCGGTACAATACTGTTCGCGATTGCCCTGCACAATTCACCTTGCGCCATGGTAACAAAAGTTTAGTATACGGCAATTATTTTTTCAATACACCAGGCTTAAGGATCTTTGGCGATGATCACCTTATCTACAGCAATTATTTCGAAAACTGCAGCTCGGCTATCGTAATTGGCAATGGCGATGGCGAGGTTGCCGATGGCGCCCAGCTTACCGCGCACGACCGGCCAGACCGGGTGCTGATCGCTTTTAATACACTGGTTAATAATAAAGAAAACATCATCCAAACCGGCCGCAAGAATGGTATGGGTGCCACTTATATTACCGTGGCGGATAATATTATCCAGGGAGGTGGACCGGCGGCTACTATTTCTGGTCCATACGCCAATCCGCAATGGTTGGGTAATATCATATTCCGGGTAAAGGATGCCGGTAATATGCCGGCAGAGGGCTATACCACAGCCGATCCTAAACTGGCAAAAAACGCCTCTGGAACTTATCATTTGCAAGCCGGTAGCCCTGCTATTGACCATGGAACGACCATGTATCCTGGTATGACTACAGATATGGATGGCCAGCCGCGCATAGCTCCGTTTGATATTGGCGCCGACGAACAAAGCAATGCCCCGGTTAAGGCACATGCGCTTAGTCCGTCCGATGTTGGTCATCAAGCTAAAAATTAAGCAGAGTATTTCAAATGAAAAACATTAGTGTATTTATATTATGCTGGTTGATAACAGCCAGTACTTTCGCACAAAAAAGTAAAAGTCAGTGGGTATACCGGGCTAAGGATGGTAAGCTGGTTTATAAAACTACCCCAAGCGGCGATAGGATCATGGATTTTTCGTCCGCGGGTTATATGGGCGGTGGCGTGGCATTCCCCGCTGTGCTTGTAAAACGCATAGTAAAACCATCGGGGAGTGATGATACCCAGGCTATTCAGAAAGCTATAGATGAAGTATCGGCATTGCCCCAGCAAAACGGATTTCGAGGTGCGGTAGAGTTGGCTCCGGGAATCTTTACCTGTTCGGGCCCAATTCTTTTATCAACAAGCGGAGTGGTGCTGCGCGGCAATGGAAGCGGGGCAAACGGTACCACCATCAAAATGGTTGGAGAACATCATACGGCTATAGTTATTGGCCGCGGCAACACCAATGTGCCCTTAGGCCGGACAGAAAGGGCAGATAGCGGCGCGGCTAATACAGTCAAAACCATTATTACCGATGCTTACGTGCCATCGGGCAGTACATCTTTTACCGTTGCTGATGCTTCGGGATTTGTTGTTGGTGATACGATTGCCATCAATCGCCCGGTAACCGAAAGCTGGGTACATTTTATGGGCATGGATAATATGTGGCGCGACGGTAAAAAAGAAACCTGGCTCAAAGCAGGCTCCCGGGGTGTTACCAAAAGGAAGATAGTAGCCATCTCCGGTAATAAACTCACTATTGATATTCCCCTGGCCGACTCTTATGATGCGCAGTTTTTAAATCCTCCGGGTACAATCATTATAAAAGCAAAACCGGTATCGCGGGTTACGCAGGTGGGTGTCGAAAATATACATATCCAATGCCCGCCGCTCGAAATTGATTACGGCCATGCGCCCTATGCCGGTATCCGTGTGGGCGGCGACGATTGCTGGGTAAAAGATGTGTATTGCGAAGAAACCATGAACACCACGGTGCTTGCTGGTAACCGCATTACGATGGAAAAAGTGATTGTGAAGCACACTTACGCCAATTTGGGTGCGTCCAAACCCACAGATTTTAGTTTAGAAGGGGGACAAAACCTGATCGACCGCTGCGAGATCACCGGCGGCAATATGTATTTTGTTTGGACCTCGTCCTTAATTGCTGGTCCCAATGTTTTACTCAATTGCACCTTTAGGGGAACGCGAAGCCGTGTACAACCTCATCAACGCTGGGCAACCGGGCTTTTGGTTGATAACTGTACCGTACCTGATGGGGGGATAGATTTCATGAACCGGGGCATCGCGGGCTCCGGTCACGGCTGGACGATGGGATGGGCTGTAGCCTGGAATTGTATAGCTAAAACATACGTTATACAAAACCCGCCAGGTGCGGTAAACTGGGCCATTGGCTGTATTGGCAAACGCGAACAAACCGCACGCTTATTTGACAGCGCACCCGTTTTGCCCGATGGTAATTTTGATTCGCACGGTTCGCCGGTGGAGATTCAAAGCCTTTATCTGGCCCAACTGGCCGAACGCCTGGGAACAAAAGGGCTTAAAAATATAGGGTACACAGGTAACACTGTCGATATGTTTCCGAATAAGCAGGTAAGCCTGTTGCCGCTTAAAACGCAGAGGGATAAACTGGGCTTTAATGAAGCCATAGACCGCCCGGTAAACACCAGCGATGTAAAAGGAAGTACCCGCGAGTTTGGCGGCGAAAAAGCGATTGACGGCAACCCTGCTACTTACTGGCGTACCAATGATGGCGTAACCAAAGCCACGCTCGAAATTGATATGGAAGGCCCGGTAGAGATAAACACCCTGCAACTTAACGAACAGGGGCAGCATATAACCGCTTATAAAGTGGAAGCGCAGTTGGATAGTGATTGGAAGTTGTTGGCACAGGGAACAACCATTGGGAGGAACCAGGTGATAAAATTTCCGGCAACCATTGCCTGGAAGGTTCGCTTGACCGTACTGAAGGCTAATGATTATGTGGCAATCAATAATTTCGGTTTATATATGGAAAGGGGGAGAAGCCCTGACAGTAAAATATAGTCAGAACGAAAACGTTTGCGTAGATTCTTAAAGCCTCATGTGGTACCAAACACCACGCGCATTGTATATAGATAAAAGCAATACAAATGTATGTGCATAACCAATTAGTATAACCACAAGCCATTCCGGCATTGATCGGTTGTGCTCATTTAATTCAATAGTAAATATTATAAACCAGGCAGTACTATATCTGCCGAAATAAAAACCTGATGAAGAAACTTTTTATAGCATGTTTGCTGTCCGTATTTTTTATACATAGTGTTTTTGCACAAAAAGAACTTTCGCGCGATGAGCGCATGAAATGGTGGCGCGAAGCCCGTTTTGGTATGTTTATCCATTGGGGTGATTATGCCGTTCTCGGAGGTATGTATAAGGGATATGAGGTGGGTCATGGCGGCGAGTGGATCATGAACCGGGCAAAGATCCCGGTAGCCGAATATCAAGCTTTTGCCAAAAAATTCAATCCCGTAAAGTATGATGCCGATGCCTGGGTAAAACTGGCCAAAGAAGCCGGTATGAAATATATTGTGATCACGGCCAAACATCACGACGGTTTTGCCATGTTTAAATCAAACGCAAGTAAATGGAATATTGCCGATGCTACGCCTTACGGCAAGGATGTTTTAAAACCATTGGCTGCAGCCTGCAAAAAATATGGCATCAAACTGGGCTTTTATTATTCCCAGGCGCAGGACTGGAATAATCCGGGTGGCGCTGCTGCCCGTAAGGTAAGCGCCGAAGGCTGGCCAAATCCCGATTCGGCCAAAATAGATGCTTATACCAAAGACCACACCGGTCACTGGGATCCGGCTCAAACCACATCAACCATGGCCGAGTATATCGATAGAGTAGCTGTTCCGCAGGTAAAAGAATTACTGACCAATTATGGCGATGTAGCGGTGATCTGGTGGGATACCCCAACCAATATGACCGATGAGTTTGCGCAAAAACTGCAAGACCTGCTTAAACTGCAACCCAATATCATCACCAATGATCGCCTGAAACGCCCCAACTTTGCCGGCGATTATAAAACACCCGAGCAAAAGATCCCTAACCTGAGTGAACTTGATGGCAAAGACTGGGAAACCTGTATGACCATGAATGGCACCTGGGGTTATAAAAGCTATGATCATAAATGGAAATCGCCCGAAACATTGATCCATAACCTCATCGATATCGCGTCAAAAGGGGGCAACTACCTGTTAAATGTTGGTCCCACAGCCGAAGGCGAGTTCCCGCAGGAAAGTATAGCCTCCTTAAAAAAGATGGGCGAATGGATGAAGGTAAATGGCGAAGCGATATATGCCACCAAGGCAAGCCCATTACAACCGCTAAGCTGGGGCCGCTGCACACTTAAACCCGATGGTAAAAATACTATACTATACTTATCTGTATTTAACTGGCCGGCAGATGGCAAACTGGTTGTTCCGGGTTTAAAAAATGAAATTGTTAGTGCCAAAATGCTTGCAGGTGGGGCTGTTTTAAAAACCGAAGCATCCAACGATGGGCTAACCGTAAATGTACCGGCTAACGCCACAGATAACATAGCCACGGTAATTAAGCTGGAAGTAAAAGGTACCGTAGCATCCCCAACAACAAGCCCAGCGGGTAAAATGAAAACCGGAGCACTTGATTAAGCATGAAATTTAATACCCCTATATTTTTAATTGCCGGCGTGCTGCTTACGGGCAGCACGCTAAAGGCCCAGGTGGTATTGAAAGCTGATGGGAGCCATAATGCCTATAAGCAGATCTCCCGTGTATTAGGAGGTGATGCCTGTGAAGTACCTGATTGCGTACATCCGGTTAAACATATTACAGAGGCGTTTGATAAACAGCTGAACGAGTACGTGTTTGTTTTTCACAGCCATGTTAAGGAAGATAATGACCGCTGTAAAAACTTCGACCGGGAACGGGTAGAGATCAAAACCTACGGTCCATCTGCCGCTAAGCTGAAGGGCGAACTGGGCGAAACGGTTGAGTACAAATGGAAATTTAAAATAGACAGTGGCTTTAAAGCCCAGCACACATTTACGCACATCCACCAGATCAAAGCTGGCGATGGCGATGCCGGGGCGCCGATCATCACCTTTACGCCCCGGTTTGGCCAACCCGATCAGTTGGAGGTTATCCATACCGGAGCGGAAAAAGCAAGTTCGCAGGGCATTTTGACCAAAGTAAACCTGGCCGATTTTAAAGGGGCCTGGGTTGAGGCAACGGAAACAATGCATTATGACACTCACGGCAGCTACACTGTGATCATCAAACGGGTGGTAGACGGCAAAATATTATTGAATTATACCAATAAGGATATTGACCTGTGGAGAAAAGGTACATCATTTTGCCGGCCCAAGTGGGGAGTATACCGTAGTTTGAAAAGCGCGGAATATATCAGGGATGAGGATGTTTGTTTTGCCGATATCTCTATCCGGGAGCAATAGTTTTTGTTTTGATAACCAATTAAAAGCCAATTGAATGAAGCCACAATTACTCAAAGTATCAGCAGGTCCTGCTCAGTCCTTTAGTGTACGACAAGACCTTATCCCATGTGTTAATAACAGGTGGCACTATCACCCGGAAATTGAGCTGATCCATTTTAAAAAAGGAAGCGGAACGCAGTTCGTAGGTGATAATATCAGACAGTTCAACGCTGGAGATATGGTGATTATCGGGGCTTATCTGCCGCATTACTGGCGATTTGACGACGTCTATTTTTCAAAAGAAGAAACAGCTCC
This sequence comes from Mucilaginibacter sp. RCC_168, assembly GCF_041355315.1. Lineage (NCBI taxonomy): Bacteria > Pseudomonadati > Bacteroidota > Sphingobacteriia > Sphingobacteriales > Sphingobacteriaceae > Mucilaginibacter > Mucilaginibacter sp. RCC_168. Next base: position 79,703 of record NZ_JBFUPN010000009.1, on the reverse strand, counting down.
TGTTGATATCCGGGTGGCTCATTTTTGCGAAAACTTTTGGGGCAACGGGTTTTTAGAGCTGCCCGAAAATAAGATGATCAAAACGGTGTTGGAAAAAGCCCGGCGGGGGATACAGATTACAGGCAGAGCAAAAAAAGCAATAGCCGAAATCATGGAAGATCTGCTTAGCGCCGAAGGTTCAAAACGGATCATCCTGTTGATGGAAGCGTTAAGCATTATTGCCGGGTATGATCATGCCGATATCTTGTCGTCTATAGGTTTTAGCCCGAATGTAGAGAAAGCCGGGAATGATTGCATCAACGTGATATATGAATACTCACTGGCTAATTTCAAAAACAAGATCCACATGGATGAACTTGCCGATCTGGCAGGGATCAGTCCAAACTCCTTTTGCCGTTATTTTAAATCGCGCACGCGTAAAACCTATTCCAAATTTTTACTGGAGATCAGGGTAGGGCATGCCTGCAAATTACTGATCGAAAACAAGCTACCCCTGAAACAGCTCTGCTATGAAAGCGGGTTTAACAACTTCACCAATTTTCATAAGTACTTTAAGCAGATAACCGGTAAAAGCCCCTTGAACTATCAGAAAGAATTTATCCATACAAAAACCAGTTCATGGTAGGGGAGGATAAAATAAGTTCGGGAAAACTCCCGGAGCGTACCTTGTCCCCTTCCGTTGAAGGGTAGGGCGCAGAGCCAGCCTGTAATGCTTCGAGAGAGCTACCATGAAGTGTCTCCCCCATGTCATTGTGGAGAGAACGACGCAATCTCATCGCATGTATGAACACGATGAGATTGCCACGCTATCGCTCGTATGACATGATTTTTATTTGTTTTAAAACCCCCTCCCGTGGAGCTACTGTGTGGACACATCTTTTCAATGCACTAATAGTTAAAAAAAGCTGCTCCAGAGGAGCAAAATGTCGGTAGCAATAATAAAAGTTAACCTCTTTTAGTGCCATAGGTACTACACTAACCGACTTAGGGTCTATTAATGCATTATTATTTGCCCCACGAAGTTAAAAAGTGACGTACCTACGGCACGTAAAAATTTCTTTTGATCCTTCTTCTACCGACATTCAGCCCCTACAGGGCACATTAAAAGATGTGTCCACACAGTAGCCAAAGGAGAGGGTGGTGAGGTCTACAAATACCGCTGAAACTCTTTCCTTACTGCCAAAGGTTTTTTACCGGTGATAGCTTTAAAGTGCCGGTTAAAATTGGAGAGGTTGGAGAAACCCGATTCATAACTGATGATCACGATGCTGTAGTCCGTTTCTTTCAGCAGCTTACAGGCATGGTTTACACGCACTTCCAGCAGAAAATCAAAATAGCTTTTATGCACCCGCGATTTAAAATACCGGCAAAAGGCATTGGGCACCATATAAATAACCGCGGCAATTTCCTTTAAGGTAATAACCCGGTGAAAATTATTAAGGGTATAAAGGTAAATTTTGGTGAGCCGGGTTTCATCGCCCGCGTTAAAGGTATGCTGCTGTATCTGCGGATTTATGGAGCGGTATTCCCGTTCGCTGGCAATAGGCGCCAGTAATTGCATTAATAAGGGTATCCTTTCGCTGGCAGGGGCATTAAGTAACTGATTTAACAAAACCTTTAATCGTGTACGCAGGCCTCCCTGAAACGCGAGGCTGTAAAAATGATGATCTCACAGTTGATAAAAGCGGCAAAAACGGCCGGGATCAAGGTGGGGATCTGCGGTCAGGGCCCATCAGATTATCCCGATTTTGCCCAGTTCCTGGTGGAAGAAGGCATCGACAGTATCTCCATAACCCCCGATTCGTTCCTGAAAACCGTTGAAGCGATTAAGAAAATAGAAGACCAGGCTGCCTATCAACAGAGACAGATAGCCTGAACATTTTACAGTACCGACAAATAATAACAAGGCGACCCCAAATGGTCGCTTTTATTGTTTTCACGGAGTGTCTATGCTTGTACTAAGCATTTCCTTTAACTACATTTGAAATAAACACATTAATTATCCCTAATGAAAAACAAATACCATTACCTATTAGCCATAAGCGGCATTGCTCTGCTGGCCGGATGCAGCCAGAATGACAAAGGCAGCAAAGAAAGCGAAAAAACCATAACCCCCGATGAAATCAAATCGCGCATCGCGGTGCTGGCAAATGATTCGCTCCTGGGTCGTAAGCCTTTTACCGCAGGCGAAACCAAAGCTGTTGCCTATATCTCTTCTGAGTTTAAAAAAGCCGGACTTGAACCCGGCAATAACGGCAGTTATTTACAGGATGTACCTATGGTAGAGATCACCAGCCAACCATCCGAAACCATGGAGATCAGCGGTGGTAAATCGCCTATAACGTTGCACAAGCTAACAGATTTTGTAACTTTTAGCCGCCAGGAAGTGGATGCGGTACAGCTTAAAAACTCTCCACTTGTTTTCGCAGGTTACGGTGTTGTTGCCCCCGAATATCACTGGAATGATTATGCCGGTCTGGATGTAAAAGGCAAAACCGTGGTGGTATTGGTAAATGACCCTGGCTTTAAAAGCGGCGACCCAACCATATTTAAAGGCGACACCATGACCTACTACGGTCGCTGGACCTACAAATTTGAAGAAGCCGCCCGTCAGGGTGCTGCAGGTGTTATTATTGTGCATCAAACAGAACCGGCCAGCTATGGATGGGAAGTAGTATCCAACAGTAATTCGGGTGCCAAGCTTTACCTTACTCAGAAAGATAAACACATGTCGCGCTGTAAGGTGGAAGGCTGGATCACGGAAGATGCCGCTAAAAAACTCTTTGCTGATGCAGGCATCACCGGCGATTTGCGCGCCATTGCCCGCAGCAAAAGCTTCAAGGCCGTTCCGCTTAACAGGTCGGTTTCTTTAACTATCAATAATAAGCTTAAATATTCTACATCGCATAATGTTATCGGCACCATCAAAGGCAGCACATCTCCCGGCGAATATATTTTATATACCGCCCACTGGGACCACCTGGGTATTGGCAAACCCGATGCCAAAGGCGACAGCATTTACAACGGCGCGGTGGATAACGCCAGTGGTGTAGCGGCTATCATCAGCGTAGCCAAAGCATTTCAGCAGGCTAAAGAAAAGCCTAAGCGTTCTATCGTATTTTTAGCGGTAACCGCTGAGGAACAAGGCTTGCTGGGTTCTGAGTATTATGCCACTCACCCGGTTTATCCGCTCAACAAAACCATTGCCGATTTGAACATGGATGCCCTGGGCAGTTACGGCGAAACCAAAGACATAGCCATTACCGGCAAAGGCCAAAACGACCTGGAAGATTATGTGGCCGATATAGCTAAACAAGATGGCCTTACTACCGTTGGCGACCGTCATCCGGGTGCGGGCAGCTATTACCGGTCGGATCATTTTAACTTTGCCAAACTTGGCGTTCCGGCGCTGGATATCAACAATGGAAGTATAAGCAAAACACAAGGCGCATCCTATGGGGAAGACAAGCAAAAGGAATACAATTCGCAACGCTACCATCAACCAGCGGATAATTACAGTACCGACATGGACGCTACGGGTATGGCCCAGATAGCTGATATTCTTTACAGAATAGGCACCAAACTCAGTAACGAAACCACATTCCCTGGCTGGAAACCGCACTCGGAGTTTAAGGCGGTGAGGGATAAGGCACTGGCTCATTAGTTCATTTGTTCACTGGTTCATTAGTATTAACTATGGTTTATCAGCATTTCCCAGTGAACTAATAAACAATAAAAAAATCCACCCCGTAACAGAAGGTGGATTTTTTCATTGTATATATATAGTGAAACTATCATCCCCAAAGGGCTTATTTAGTTGCTCATTTTAGCGATGTTGAAGCTTTCAAAAGCCATTTGTTTGTTATAATCGGTAGCGATGTTTTTGTAATTGATCAGATCGACAATGGTACCGATAAAGCAAAAGCCGGCGGTAAAAAAGTAAACCAGACCCATGCCTATCTGGTCGGTCATGAAGCGTTGCACACCAGATACACCTACAAAACCAAGTAAAGTAGCCAGCATAATATCCTGCGGGTTTCTTCTTTTACCGCCGTAAATATTTATAAAATACCGCTGTTGATTTTCTGTTAGTGATGCTGTTGCCTGTTGTAAAAAGGAAAACTCCTCAGGTGTCATTCCGTCGAACATCATATATGGATTTGGGTAAGTGTTCATTTTAGTAGCTTTTAAGGTTATCGTTTGTTTGATGATATAAAGGTATTGCGAGAAGCAAAACAAGCCTATGGAAAACTGGTTAGCAGCAGGAACAAGTCGGTGAGTGGAGAAATTTTAACGGTGAAAAAGATTCTTCAATGTTCCTCTTTGTCTCACTCATCAAGCGTCATTGCGAGGTACGAAGCAATCCCTAACTGTACAGAGTGGCTCTGCATATCGGGGATTGCTTCGTACCTTACAGTAATGACACGCGGAAAAGAAAGATTATCCGATAAAACTCAGACAAGACGGTCAAACCTTCGCCCAAAACCCAGCCTGTCCTTGCCCAAAACATAGATCCTGTGAAAAATAACGATGACTGCGGGAATGCCCAGCCAGTGGGCATGAAAGGAATTGCGGATATCGCCATGAAACAAATAAATAATAGAATGCCCTAGTCCGCAGCCGGGGCACCACTTGAAGCCCATGAGTTTTAAAGGACACAACGTAAAATGCGATTCGGCGCCTGGCGTACTAAACGCCAGGGCCAGCATGGCCGCTACCCAGAAAACCAGTTCAAAATATTTTGAAAAGAGCCTTTTAATCAACCTTGTTCGCTTTGTTATGGAACAGTAAAGATACGGCAAATGCCAACAGCACCCCCACCAGCAAAGCGCCGAATATACGGCCCGAAGAGGCCTCAATTACATTGCTCATGGATACATGCGCGTAGCTAAAATATAATATGGTGGCAAAAACGGTTACAATACCACCAGCAATTAATATCTTAAAACTTTGTATCAGGGCTTCTAAAAACCCCATCTGACCTTTACAGTCGTTTTTACGATAGCTGTAGATCCCTATAAATAATCCAAGGGCCGGGATCAGAAATGAAAAATACTCCAGTGTGGCCACTTTTTCGTCGGTTGGTGAAATACCCGAACCGTGCATTACCAACATCCAAATTCCACTTAATACGCCAATGATAATACCCCAAATAATTGCATTCTTCATGGTTATAAAATTAGGTTAAAACAATAGGTAGCTTATAATGATAAGTTTATTGAATTTACCATTAAAAAGTAATAATTCATAGAGATTGTTTTATTTGGAATAAGATTTTTAAGAACAAAGAGTAAGGACTTTGGGAGTAAGGAATAAAACCATCCTGGTTACTGACTTTTCCGAAACAACATATAAAAATCATTTGCTCTTTAAATCCTTATTCCTTGCTCCAAAAATCTTTGCTCCAAAAAATCTTTGTTCCCTCGGTCCTTGTTCCAAAAATCCTTACTCCCTTCTCTCCACAAATCTTTTTCCGTACATTTGCATCAGTTTTGAACATCCGTGATATTTTAGACAGATACAAAGCTGATGACAGGATCAAAGCGTTGGCAACAGCCCTTAACGCTTCCAAAAATCCAAGAATACAGCTACGTGGTTTAGTCGGGTCAAGTGATTCGGCCATGGCGGTAGCATTGTATTTTTTGCAGCACAAGCACATGGTACTTGTACTGCCCGACCGTGAAGAGGCCGGCTATTTTCAAGCAGATCTGGAAAACCTTACCGGTAAAGAAGCCTTACTTTTTCCATCATCCTATCGGAAACCATTTGAATTTACGCAGCCCGATAGCAGCAACGTACTGGCCCGTGCCGAAGTACTCAACGAGCTTAACCACTCTAATGAGTTTGGGCAATTAATTGTTACCTACCCGGAAGCGCTTGCCGAAAAGGTGATCGACCGCTCATCGCTGGAAAAAAACACCCTCGAGATAGCCGTTGGCAGCAAGCTGAGCATTGAGTTTATCAATGAATTTTTAATTGAGTATGATTTTGACCGGGTTGATTTTGTGTACGAGCCCGGGCAATTCTCTGTTCGCGGTGGCATTGTTGATATCTTCTCGTTTTCACACAATCTGCCTTACCGGGTGGAGTTTTTTGGCGATTTTATTGAGTCGATCCGCACGTTCGAGATCGAAAGCCAGCTGTCTGTTGAGCAGGTTAAAAGCATTACCATTGTACCCAATGTACAATCCAAATTTTTAACAGAAAGCAATATATCCCTGCTGGAGTATGTGGAGCCCGGCACCCAGGTATGGATAAAAGACGTACAGTTTACGCTTGACATTATTCAAACCGGTTTTAAAAAGGCGGTTAACCTGTGGAAGGCGCTCTCTGCCGAAGAAAAAACGCAGAACCCTGAATGGATAGATCCTAAGTTTGGCTTTACCGATGAAAAACTGATAGCCGACCAGCTGTTTGATTTCCCGGTGGTGGAATTTGGTAAACAATTCTTCTATCAGCCTACGGCCTCTATCAATTTTGATATGCGACCTCAGCCGTCGTTCAATAAGGACTTCACGCTGCTGATCCACAACTTTAAAAACAACGAGGCCGATAAGATCGAGAATTTTATCCTCACCGATTCTGCCCGGCAGGTAGAGCGTTTATATGCTATTTTAGACGATCTCGACAAGACCGTAAAATTCACTCCCATCAGCGTTTCTATTCGCGAAGGTTTCGTGGACCATGAACAAAAACTGGCCTGCTATACCGATCACCAGATATTTGACCGCTACTATAAATACAAGCTTAAAAAAGGTTACCAGCGCTCGCAGGCCATCACGCTCAAAGAACTGCGCGACCTGAAACCCGGCGACTACGTTACTCATATTGACCACGGTATAGGCAAATACGCCGGTCTGGAAAAAGTAGAGGTTAACGGTAAACAGCAGGAGATGATCCGCTTGATTTATGCTGATAACGATCTGCTGTATGTGAACATCAACTCGCTTAACCGCATATCCAAATACAGCGGCAAAGAAGGTACTGTGCCCAAGATGAATAAACTGGGAACCGATACCTGGGAACGTCTTAAGAAAACAACAAAAAAAAAAGTTAAGGACATAGCCCGCGACCTGATCAAGCTTTACGCCCTGCGCAAGGCCCAGCAAGGCAACGCCTTTTCGCCCGATAGCTATCTTCAAACCGAGCTGGAAGCCTCGTTCCTCTACGAGGATACACCGGATCAGGAAAAAGCCACTGCCGACTTTAAAAAGGATATGGAATCGCCGCACCCGATGGACCGCTTGATTTGCGGGGATGTGGGTTTTGGCAAAACCGAAGTTGCCGTACGTGCAGCATTCAAGGCCGTGGCTGATAGCAAGCAGGTGGCCATATTGGTACCAACTACTATTTTAGCCGCTCAACACTACAAAACATTTACTGACAGGCTCAAGGGCTTTCCGGCCAATATTGATTACATTAACCGGTTTAAAACAAGCCGGCAGATCAAGGATACTTTAGAGAAGCTGAAAGAAGGCAAGGTAGATATCATTATCGGCACACACCGCCTGGTGAGCAAGGATGTTAAGTTCAAAGACCTCGGATTGATGATCATTGACGAGGAGCAAAAATTCGGCGTATCAACCAAAGAGAAACTGAAACAAATGCGTGCCAATGTGGATACGCTGACGCTTACCGCTACGCCTATCCCGCGTACGCTTCACTTTTCGTTGATGGGGGCGCGCGATCTTTCTATCATATCTACCCCGCCACCAAACAGGCAGCCGGTAGTTACGGAGCTGCATGTATTTAACGATACGCTGATCAAAGAGGCCGTGGAGTTTGAACTGGAACGTGGCGGACAAGTATTCTTTATCCATAACCGCGTGGCCGATCTGCCGCAACTGGGTGGTATGATCCATAAATTGGTACCCAAGGCACGTGTTGGCATAGCTCACGGGCAACTGGAGGGCGACGCGCTGGAAGATGTGATGCTGAAATTTGTGAACCACGAGTATGATGTGCTGGTGGCTACTACCATTATTGAAGCCGGGCTGGATATTCCGAACGCTAATACCATCATCATCAATTACGCCCACATGTTTGGCCTGAGCGATCTGCACCAGATGCGCGGTCGTGTGGGGCGAAGCAATAAAAAAGCTTATTGTTATTTGTTAAGCCCGCCATTATCCACATTAACCAGCGAGGCCCGCAAACGTCTGAGTGCCATCGAGGAGTTCAGCGACCTGGGCAGTGGCTTCAACGTGGCCATGCGCGATCTGGACATCCGTGGCAGCGGAAACTTACTTGGCGCCGAGCAAAGCGGTTTTATTGCCGAGATCGGTTTCGATATGTACCATAAGATTCTGGATGAAGCCATACAGGAATTGAAAGAAGATGAATTTAAAGGCGTTTTCCCGGATGATAAACCCCGTCCATTCATTTCCTTTACCCAGATTGATACCGACCTGGAGATCCTGATCCCCGATGAATACGTGACCAATATCTCTGAACGCTATAACCTGTACACTGAACTATCCAAGCTCGAGAACGAGGCCGAACTATCTGCTTTTCAGCAACAGTTGCATGACCGTTTTGGCAAAATACCACCCCAGGTTAACGATCTGCTGAACACCATGCGGATGCAATGGCTGGGCAAAGCTATCGGCTTTGAAAAGATCTCGCTTAAAAAGAATGTATTGCGAGGCTATTTCATCAGCAACCAACAATCGGCCTATTTCGAGTCGGATGCTTTCCGCAATGTGCTCACCTTTGTACAAAGCAATATGCGCCGAACCAATCTCAAAGAAGTAAAAAACACCCTGCGCCTGAGTATTGAAGGCGTAAACAGTATTGATCAGGCTGTTTTGTTCCTGAGTGAGATAGCGGGTATGGTTGGAGTTGATTAATTAAGCGGTTAAATACCTCATCTTTATAACGCATATTCCCCCTTTTCAAGGCAAAAGAGGTTTGTGAGGACACAAACCAGGGGTAGACCATTTTTTCACCGCTGCCTGTGTCCTCACAGGCAGCTTGCTTACTTCCTTGCCACTATTTTTCGTAATTTCCATCTATGGAATTAAATGGCGTTTACTTTTATACTGCAACTATTTTTGACTGGATACCACTTCTGCGTACGGAAAAGTTTAAACACATTGTGTTAAAGAGCCTGATATATCTTATTAAAAAAGGAAAAATAAAAGTTTATGGTTTTGTAATTGTGCCTAATCATATACACTTGATATGGGAATGCCTGGAAACGAATGGCAAGGAAATGCCACATGCCAGTTTTATGAAGTTTACCGGACATCAATTTTTAGAAGCTCTCTGGGAGGACAGCGATGCGCTTCTCCGAAGATTCAAAACGGATCACAATAGCAGGAATTATCAATTTTGGCAACGAAATTCATTGCCTATAAAAATAGCTGACAGAAAAATGCAGGAGCAAAAATTGGATTATTTACATCTTAATCCATTACAGAAACACTGGGATCTGGCTGACGATCCTAACAACTATTATTTTTCATCCTGTTCTTTCTATGAGCAGGATGATCCAAAATTTAATTGGCTAACTCATTATATGACGATTTATGAGTAATTGCAAATCGGTTTGTGAGGACACAAACCGCGGGGAAAGGAGGCATCCAACATGCATGGCAAACACCATAAACGTGGAATACTTAACAAATGAGATCCCGAAATAAATTCGGATGACCTCATATAGTTCAAATCCGAAATCGAACATCCCAATTCCGAATTTCAAACTACACCTTCTTATAAATATCTCTCAGATTCCTGCCCATTTCCTGGTAATCCAGGCCATAGCCTACTACAAATTCGTTCTCAATCTCAAAGCCTACATATTTCAGCTCTTCAATAGGGCTCAGTAAAGCTGCAGGTTTCAACAATAAAGAGCATACTGCAATAGATGACGGGTTACGCTGTTTCAATTTATCAATGAGGTAATGCAGCGTATTGCCGGTATCTACAATATCCTCAATGATCACCACATCGCGGTCTTTAATATCCATGATCAAATCAATATCATCACGTATCTTGAGCTTACTGGTAGTACCGCCGTAATAGGAAGCCAGTTTGGTAAAGGCAATTTCGCAAGGCCTGTCAATTTGTTTAATGAGGTCGGCTATGAACAAAAAACTGCCGTTCAGCACGCCAACAAACACAGGAATGCTATTTTGATAATCGGCGTTTAACTGCTGACCAATAGCTGTTGTACGTTTTATTATAGATTTTTCGCTGATAAGGGGTTCAAATTCAAGATCGGCAATTTTAATTTTCATAAGTGGGGGCTACTTTTATGTTTGGGGGCATTTTAAACTCGGTATGTTAAGTAATTACATACGCATGTACGATTTTTTGCCCTAAAATAGTATAAATCGCTTACAATAGCACCAAAATAATTATACTGCATATAACGTATCTTTGCACCTCATGATCGATTATCAGGCATATACCTTACCCAATGGCATCCGCATATTGTACAAGCACGCGCCCTTTGCCATAACCCATTGCTGTTTTATTGTAAATGCCGGCTCGCGCGATGAAGGAGAGCGACAGGAAGGCCTTGCCCATTTTATTGAGCACCTGTTGTTTAAAGAAACCGAAAGGCGCAGCACCAGCCAAATTTTAAATCGGCTGGAGTTGGTAGGTGCCGATCTGAATGCTTATACCACAAAAGAATATACCTGTATACATGCGTCGCTGCTTAACCAGCATCTGGAGCGCTCAATGGACTTATTTGAAGATATCTTGTTCCACTCCACTTTTCCGGAGGATGAGCAGGAAAAAGAAAAGGGCGTAATTCTGGACGAGATAGCCTCTTACCTCGACCAGCCCGAAGAAGCCATACAGGACGATTTTGAAGAACTGCTTTTTAAAGGTCATCCCATGGGTAATAATATTTTAGGGACGACCGAATCTGTTGGAAGAATGAATGGCGACGATATCCGTGCATTTATCCAGGCCAATTACAGCACCTCCGAAATGGTATTTGCCGTTCATGGTAATTATGATTTTAAAAAGATCATCAAACTATCCGAAAAATACTTTGGAGGCATCCCTGCGCATCATCCTCAAAAAAACAGGATAGCGCCGCTGGCCAACCAAAATGGCATTCATATTATTAAAAAACCGATATCGCAAACGCATTGTATCATTGGCAACCAGGCTTATTCATCATCCCATCAACATAAAAATGGTCTGTTGCTGCTTAATAACTTGTTAGGCGGCATGGGTATGAGCAGCCGGTTGAACTTGGAGATCCGCGAAAAGTATGGTATTGCCTACACCATCGAGTCAAACTATACCGCGCTTACCGATACCGGCATTTTTTCAATTTACTTCGGAACCGATGCCGAAAAAGCCGAAAAAGCCTCTCGTCTGGTACATAAAGAATTAAAAAAATTGCGCGAGCAAAAACTGGGTACCTTGCAGCTGCACCAGGCCAAAGAAAAGTTTATTGGGCAAATTGCGCTGGCCGAAGAGAACCGCATGAGCCTGATCATATCAATGGCAAAAAGTTTGCTTGATTTTAACCACATTGATACGCTGGACGATGTTTTTGCCAAAATAAATGCCGTAACAGCCGATCAGTTATTGGAAATAAGCAACGAAATTTTTGATATTGACAAGCTAATTACACTGAAATTTGAACCTAAATAAGAATAAACCTGTATTTTTGTAAAATGAAGTATCCTATCATCGCCTACGGAGATCCTGTTTTAAGGAAAAAAGCAACAGCCATTGAACCAGACGAGTACCCGCATATCAAAGAATTGGTTGAAAACATGTTTGAAACCATGTATGCCGCCCACGGTGTTGGCCTGGCCGCCCCGCAGGTGGGAATGTCTATGCGTTTGTTTGTGGTTGACGCTTCTGTTTTTAGTGATGATGAGCCTGAACTGAAAGACTTTAAAAAAGTATTTATCAACGCTACCATATTAGAAGAAACCGGTGAAGAATGGGGCTTTAACGAAGGCTGCCTGAGCATACCGGATATCAGGGAAGATGTGTACCGCAAACCCGTGGTAAAACTATCTTATTACGATGCGGACTGGAAACATTACGAAGAAACCTTCAAAGGCCTTGCCGCACGCGTGATACAACATGAATATGACCATATTGAAGGCAAGCTTTTCACCGATAAATTAAGCCCGCTGCGCAGACGTCTCATTGAGAAAAAGCTGAACGATATTTCAAAAGGGATGGTTGATGTTGACTACAAAATGAAATTTCCGGCCGTTAAAAAAGGGCGATAGGCTAAGTCGTAAGTCTGGGGTCTTTAGTTCTAAGTTAAAACACGAATATGTTTTTTTGACTTCAACTACATTGTTCCAAAAGAGACTTAAGACTACTTACTCAGAACTTAAGACTTAATTACTGCTGCTTTTATTATCAGAATCGGTTATCTGTTTAATCAAACTCCCCCATGCAAACGGGTTAAGCAATGGATTCGGTGTGAGGGAATGCGAATTCAGGATAGTGTTATGCATACCCTGGGCCGTAGCTGACTGTATCTCCTGAGCATCGCGGGGTAATACGTTTCCTAAGGCAACCAGCGTAGTACGGCTGATGTTTTTACGCGCTATCTCCAGGTCGTCATCAGCCAGTTTTACCGCTAAAAAGTCTTTCTTAAACTCATCAGTAGTGGCCCATGGAAACACATGAAATGTGGGTAGATTAATGATCTGTGCTTTCAGATTAACTTGTAGCGTATAGCTTTTATTGGGCACATTGGAGGGAATAACAACGGTTACCGGTCCGTATCCAACGCAGGTAAAACGCAGGGTGTCCTGCTCATGCACCACAAATGAAAAATAGCCTTTATAGTTTGATTGCCCTGCCGAATTATGCGCCGAAGTATTGGTTATGGTAACATAAGGCACAATAACATTTAAGCTGTCGGCATTATGTACTACACCTGTAAACTGCACAACGGGCCTGTCATCATGCTTTTGTGCAAAGGCCCCAATTGTCGCAAATAAAAATAATATGGCTATCAGATATTTCATATACCAATCACCTTTCCCGGATATATTACAGGCTACGCCCGGAAAAAGTTTCAAAACTTTAACAAAAGTACGTTAATGCAGTAAATAAGACCGGCATTTTAACAATACTTAACATTATCTCAAATTTTGAGGGAGCACCGCATTAGGGTCGTCAATGTCTGTTAGGTTGATAGCCTCAATGCCGGTTACTTCAGGAACGGCTTTTTTAATAGCCTGTTCAATGCCGGCTTTAAGCGTCATGATGCTCATGGGACATGAGCCGCATGAACCCAACAATTTTAATTTAACTACACCTTCAGGGGTAATCTCCTCAATCGAAACATTCCCGCCATCAGTCTCCAAATACGGACGGATGGTATCTAAGGCTGTCTCTACTTGACTTAATAAACTCATTTTAACTAAATTATAATATAAAGTAAAGTTACAACAATTTGTTTATTTGTTCATCTGTTTATTAGTTCATTGGTCTTAACCATGTAATCTTACCTAATTAATCATCAGACACAAACAAAACCTGTGAACTAATGAACTAATGAACCAACTGCTTTCGCGTTTGAAATAGCTACCTGTTGCGCCACGCGGCTGGCCATTTCCAAAAATGCCTGCGTCATCACCCCATTTTCTTCCAGTATGGTTGGCTTGCCCGCATCGCCAGAGTCACTTATACTCTTTACTAACGGAATTTCTCCTAAAAATGGTACATCCAATTGCGCGGCCAGTTTTTGCCCGCCACCTTGTCCAAAAATATAATATTTATTTTCGGGCAGCTCGGCAGGTGTAAAGTACGACATGTTTTCGACCACGCCCAGTATCGGCACGTTAATGGCAGGCATTAAAAACATGCCTATTCCCTTTTTGGCATCGGCAAGCGCCACGTTTTGCGGCGTAGTTACAATTACCGCTCCCGTAACCGGGAAAGTTTGTGTAACCGTAATATGTATATCGCCGGTTCCGGGTGGCAGGTCTATTACCAGGTAATCCAGTTCGCCCCAGTCGGCGTCATTAAACAGTTGTTTTACCGCGGTTGATACCATCGGTCCGCGCCAAGGCACGGGCTGATTCGGATCTGTGAAAAAGCCGATGGACAACAATTTGATGCCATACTTTTCAATCGGCTCAATTCGTGTTTTGCCATTAACCTCGCTGGCCTGGGGGCGTGCGCCCTCTAAACCAAACATAATAGGGACAGATGGCCCATAAATATCCGCGTCTATCAAACCCACTTTAGCTCCGGCTTTAGCCAGGCCCAATGCCAGGTTTGCCGCTACCGTTGATTTACCCACACCACCTTTGCCAGATGCTACCGCTATAATATTTTTAACGCCGGGAACACCGGTGTTTTTTTGCGAGGTAACCCTCGAGGTCATATTGATGTTCACCACAGCCTCTTTGCTTATGAAGTGGCCGATGGCGTTACGGCATGCATTTTCTATCATTGCTTTCAGCGGACAGGCCGGCGTGGTCAGTATCACCGAGAAGCTAACGTTGTTGCCATCTATATGAATATCCTGTATCATGTTCAGCGTAACCAGGTCTTTTTTCAGATCCGGTTCTTCCACATTGCCCAGGGCTTGTAAAACTTGTTCTTTGGTAATTATCATAATATTATGGCAAATTTATGAAAACAGGTCGTTGATTTGCGTTTGCTAAAGAAACAATTTGCAGAAACAACCGTTTGCAGGGGATAAGATTTAGTTTAGTTTTGGAAAAATTTACACATGAAGCGTCTTAATCCTAAATACATACGCATAGCCGCATTTATACTGATCCCCTTATTGCTTATCCTTTTAATAGGCGGCTACATTGCCTATTCCAAGCGCGAGGCCTTGCTTCAAAAAGCTATCAGCAAAGCTAAAGCAAAAGCCAGGAGGGATTATAATTTAGATGTAAAAATAGGTTCGGCCCATTTTACAGGCTCCAGTACGGTAGCATTCTCTGATATCTCGATAGTGCCCGAACAGCGCGATAGTTTACTGAATATCAAGAACCTGGTGGTAAGCGTTAAGCTGCTGCCGCTTATTGTTGGCGATATTAAACTGGCCGATGTCTCCCTGCAGGATGGTTTCATTAATCTCACCAGCGTAAAAGGGGTTAAAAACTTCGATTTCCTATTTAAAAAGAAAAAAGATACTACCGCCACGCATGATAAGGTTGACCTGGCTGACCTGGCCGATCATCTGATTAACGAAGTGCTTTACAAGATCCCCGATAACCTGCACCTGAATAATTTTTTGATCTCTTTTAGGGACGATAGCACCAGGCTGAAGCTACTGGCCAAAACCGCCCTGATCAAAGACGGCAACCTCACCTCGACCATTGATGTGGATAATGGCGCCGCCACCTGGCATATCGCTGGTAAAATGCACCCATCGGATAAGGACATCGACGTAAAATTGTATGCCGATGGCAAAAAAGTGGAGCTGCCGATCATCCAAAAAAAGTTTAAGCTTGTATTAAATTTCGATACCATCAGCACCCGGCTTACCAAGGTGGAGCACAGCGGCGGCGAAACAAAAATTTATGGTTCCTGGGCGGTGCACAATCTTCTTATCAATCACCCTGGCTTATCATCAGATAACATTGTTTTCCCTGATGCATCCATCGATGCTAATGTATTTGTAGGTAGCAATTATGTATCTGTCGACAGCTCATCGCTTATCCATATTAAAAAGCTTACCGCGCATCCTTTCATCAAATACACGCTGAACCCAGTAAAAATATATGAGCTTAAGATCAATACCGGCTGGTTAAACGCCTCAGATATTTTCGACTCCTTCCCATCCGGAATGTTTGATGCCCTGAATGGTATACAGGTTGCGGGCAAGCTCAACTATGCGCTCAATTTTTATATGGATTCATCCAGGCCCGATGATCTTCAATTTGATTCGCGCCTGAGCAAGGATAATTTCAGGATAGTGAAGTATGGCAAAACCGACCTGACCAAGCTGAATAGCACATTTGTTTACACTCCTTATGAAAAAGGCAAAGCCATGTCGCCGCATGTCATTGGGCCCGAAAACCCGGAATTTACACCACTGGAACAAATATCGCCCAATCTGCGCAATGCTGTAATGACGGCCGAAGACCCATCTTTTTATACCAATCACGGTTTTGTGGATGAAGCTCTGCGTAAATCGCTGGTTACCGATTTTAAAACTAAAAAGTTTAAACGCGGCGGTAGCGGCATATCTATGCAGCTGGTAAAAAACGCCTTTTTAAGCCGCGAAAAAACGCTTGCCCGTAAAATTGAAGAGATCCTGATCGTTTGGATCATCGAGAACAACCGCATCATGACCAAAAACCGGATGCTGGAAGTTTATTTCAACATTATTGAATGGGGGCGCGGTATATACGGTATATCAGAAGCCTCGCATTATTATTTTGGCAAATCGCCATCAGAACTTACTCTGGGCGAAAGTATTTACCTGGCCAGTATTGTACCCTATCCAAAGGGTGGCCTATACGCTTTTCAGCCCGATGGCACGCTTCGTCCCGGCCTCCATGGGTACTTTAATCTCATCGGTAAGTTAATGGCGCAAAAGGGTTATACGGCACGGGATACCAACGCATACGGTTTTTATAGTGTTCGTCTGCGGGAAAGCCTGCGCCGGAGTATCGCGCCGGTGGATACGGCCACTGCCGATAGCCTGATGAAGCAAAGCGACGACAATGAAGTGATGCCGGTATTGGAAGACCCGGTAAAAAAACCAAACTTCTTTCAGCGTCTTTTTGGTAAAAAAGATACCACGGCTAAAAAAGCAGAAGAACAGGAAAAGATAAAGGAGAAAAGCGCTAAGGAGAAATTAAAAGAGCAAATTGAGGCTCTGAAACAGGAGTATAAATTAAAAATAGACAATATTGATACCACGGGCAAAACCCGGAAAGACATAAGACAGGAAAAACGGCGCCTGAGAAAAGAGCAGGATGATAAAGAGGACGAGTTGAAGCAAAAGGCCAATTTATAGCTTGTACATGGTGCCGCTGTAAATTAGATGTTCATCCACATATAATTAAGAGTCAAGAACCAGGAGTTAAGGCTATAACAAAGTCCTTTCCTGACTCTTGACTCTTATATCTTGCCCCGCAGCACCCTTCTCGTAAAACCAAGGGAATCAATGGCATGGCCTTTGCATACCTGTTCCCATGACGAATTAGGATCATGGCAAAGAAAATACTGATAGTTGACCGCAATGGCCTGATGGTGGAGGTAATGGCATACATATTAACCAGTAATGGCTATGAGGTAATTACCCTTGACAATGCCACCCATATATTTAGCAGTATCCGCCAAAACCATCCGGATTTGATTATTCTTGATGCCGTTTTACCAGGTATAGATGGTATAGATGTATGCCGCCTGCTCAAATGGAATAAAGAAACCCAAACGCTCCCTGTAATTATTTGCACCGACATTGAAGACACCGAAGGTCTTTTAAAACAGGAAGGTGCGCCTGATGATATTTTGCACAAACCCTTTGGTATAAATAACCTGATAGAAGTGGTTGGGCACCAATTGGTCGCTTGAGCATCCTCCACTGTTTTCTTTAAAATGCCCGATTTAACTACAACAATTGTATATTTACCCCGAGGAGAAAAAGATGGGTCTGCCACTACGAATAACATATAACGATACCGACCACGTTTACCAGATAAACACAACGCCGATCAGTAAAGCCACTACAGAGCTTGAAATATTATTAAACGGCGAAAAAATAACCCTTCAAAAAGATATCCGCGGAGCATGGATACAACAGGGAGACGGTCCGCTGATTGATCCGGAATTGGCTCAGGCATTAGGCCGGTCTGTATCCCTGCGGTTCAGGATGTAATTATTCTTCTATGAGTTTTCCCGGTCAGCTATACGTAGAATAAACGCTACATAATCTGATTTTTCCTATACAAACCTTCACTAAGGATCATTGGCCCTTTTTTATCGCGTCTGTAAACCTGCATTTATCGCGCTTCATTGATTTTATAAAGTAAACCTGGTATTTTTGTTTCATGAGTATTCTTGTAACCGGAAGCGCCGGTCATCTGGGTGAAGCCATTTTGCGAACCTTGAAGGCACAGGGCCGGCAGGCACGGGGTGTGGATATCAAAGCTTCGGCTTTTACAGATCATGTAGGGTCAATAACAGACAGGAATTTTATCCGCGGTTGCCTCAAAGATATACAGGCGGTGATCCATACTGCAACGCTGCATAAACCGCACATCGCCACCCATACCAACCATGATTTTATTGACACCAATGTTTCGGGCACGCTAATATTGCTGGAAGAAGTTGTAGCTGCCAGGATAAGCGCCTTTGTTTATACCAGCACTACCAGTACATTTGGCGCGGCTATGAATCCCGCTCCCGGTGAGCCTGCGGCCTGGATCACCGAAGAGGTAACGCCCATACCCAAAAACATTTACGGTGTAACCAAAATAGCCGCCGAAAACCTGTGTGAAATGTTTGCCCGCAAACACAACCTGGGTGTTGTAATATTACGAACATCGCGGTTTTTCCCGGAAGCAGATGATGATGCCGCGGTAAGAGGAAAATACAGCGCGCCAAATGTACAAGCCAACGAATTGCTGTATCGCCGGGTAGAAATGGAAGACGTGGTTGACGCGCATATCCTGGCGATTGAAAAAGCCCGGGCTATTAAGTTTGGGCGTTATATCATTTCGGCAACAACACCATTTACAAAGGAGGATTTAGCCATGCTTCACACCAATGCCCCGGCGATAGTCAAACGGCTCTTCCCGCATTATGAACAACTCTTCGCCACCCAGCAGTGGACCATGTTCCCGCATATTGACCGGGTTTATGTGAACAGCCGGGCCCTTAATGAACTGGGATGGCGACCCAAATATGATTTTGCCCATGTACTGAAATGCCTTAGCGCAGGTACGGATTTCAGAAGCCCCCTATCCCGCGAAGTTGGCAACAAAGGCTACCATGATACTGTTTTTGAGCAGGGGCCCTATCCTGTTGAATAGTTACAAAAAGCGGGTTTGTATTTTTTATGATTAACATCTATATAGCTGCTAATCAGTAATTTAAATATGTATTCCTGTATGTTATATATAAACCCACTCAGGGCCTCTTGAAATGGGCCCTGAGTTTATATCGGACCCAACTATATTCCTCAGGGTTCCCTTCGTTCAGTTGCCTACGTCGTACCTGCTCGTATGGAATATTTGTTCTTTTATTATAGCAATGACGCGTGGAGTAATCGGGTAAATTGAAGGAGGTTATTTAATCAATCCACTCAAACCTGGTATATGGTACCAATGCATCCGGTATCCTGATGCCTTTTTCGGTCTGGTTATTTTCCAGCAGGGTGGCCACAATGCGGGGTAACGCTAATGCGCTGCCGTTGAGAGTGTGGGCCAGCTGGGTTTTACCTTCGGTATTGCGGAAACGCAGTTTAAGGCGGTTGCTTTGGAAAGTTTCAAAGTTGGATACAGATGATACTTCCAGCCAGCGTTGCTGCGCGGCGCTCCAGGTTTCCATATCGTAAGTTAAAGCAGAGCCAAAACCCATATCGCCGCCGCAAAGGCGCAATACACGGTAAGGCAAGCCCAGTTTTTGCAGCAGACTCTGTACATGGGCGCTCATCTGTTCCAAAACCTCATAGGAGCGGTCGGGCTGTACTACCTGCACAATCTCCACCTTATCAAACTGGTGCAAGCGATTCAGGCCGCGTACGTGCGCGCCGTATGAACCGGCCTCACGGCGAAAGCATGGTGTATGGCCGCAGTTTTTTACCGGCAGGTCTTCACCTTTCAATATCACATCGCGGTACATATTAGTGATGGGCACTTCGGCTGTTGGTATCAGATATAAATTATCAACACCAACATGATACATCTGCCCTTCCTTATCCGGTAATTGTGATGTGCCGAAGCCAGATGCTTCGTTCACCATCAATGGCACGCTTACTTCGCTGTAGCCCGCTTTTTCGGCCTCGTCAATAAAAAAGTTGATGAGGGCACGCTGTAATTTTGCGCCTTTATTTTTATATACAGGGAAGCCGGCGCCGGTTATTTTAACACCCAGCTCAAAATCAATCAAATTATATTTTGCGGCCAGTTCCCAGTGCGGCAAGGCATCGGCAGGCAGCGCGGGTTTTGTGCCGTTTTCCAATACCACTTCGTTTTCCTCGGGGGTTAAACCTTTGGGTACGGAGCTATGTGGCAGGTTGGGTAATAATACCAGTTTTTGATATAATTCTTCTTCTATAAAAGCCAGCTGATCGCCCAGCTTTTTGATATCCTCTTTCCAGGCGCCTGTTTTGGCTTTAATGGTTTCTGCTTCGTCTTTTTTACCGGCACGCATCAGATCGCCTATTTGTTTGGCGGCAGCATTGGCCTCGGCCGAAACGTTATCCATACTGGTTTGAGTTTGACGGCGTTTATCGTCTAACTGAATTATTTCATCAACCAGTTCGGTCTGTTTAAAATTTTTTACAGCCAAACGTTCTAAAACCTGTTCCCGGTTATCGCGGATATAACTAACTTGCAGCATTATTTTATTTTTAGGCAAAGATATAATTAGTTCATGGTTCATAGTTCATGGTTCATGGTTTTTTGTTCTTGAACCATGAACTATCATCTATGAACTACGAGCCATACAACCATGAACGAAAAAGGTAAACTATACTTAGTACCCACCCCAATAGGCAACCTGGAGGATATTACCTTGAGGGCCATACGTATTTTGAAAGAGGCCGACCTGATATTGGCTGAGGATACGCGCACATCGGCGCCATTGCTGAAACATTTTGATATCCACCAGAAAGTTTTTTCGCACCATCAGCATAATGAACACCAGTCATCCAACGAGATCGTGAAATTTTTGCTGGAAGGAAAAAACATCGCCCTGATATCTGACGCGGGAACGCCGGCCATATCCGATCCGGGTTTTTACCTGGTGCGCGAGGCCCTGAAATTTGATATCGCGGTAGAATGCCTGCCCGGTGCTACGGCTTTTGTGCCAGCCCTGGTGAACTCTGGTTTCCCGACGGATAAGTTTTGTTTTGAAGGATTTTTGCCGCTGAAAAAGGGCCGCCAAACCCGTTACAAATTTTTGGCCGAAGAGGAACGCACTATAATACTATACGAATCGCCGCATCGTTTACTGAAAACATTGGACGAAATGGCGACTTATTTTGGCGCCGACCGCCAATTGTCCATATCGCGCGAGCTCACTAAAATGTTTGAGGAAACCGTTCGCGGTACCGTAGCCGAGGTAAAGCTGTATTTTGAAACGCACCCCGTAAAAGGCGAATTTGTGATTTGTGTAGCAGGCGCCGAAGCTAAAACATCAAAAAATAAATATAAAGACGACGAAGAGGAATAGACCTCACCCAACCCTCTCCTTTGGAGAGGGCTTAAAAACAAAAAAATATATCATTGCGAGGAGGAACGACGTGGCAATCTCGTAGCTATTCTCACGAATGAGAACGCGAGGAGATTACCGCGCTACGCTCGCAATGACATGGGGTTTTCTTTCCAGACCGATATGATATAAATAACAAATGAAAAAAAATCTTCCTTTAGCCATACTTTCCGGATTGTTGTTGTGGATAGCATGGCCGCCTACGCCTTATACTACCTTTTTGCTGTTTATTGGTTTTGTGCCCATGCTGCTGGCGATGGAAAACATCATTCAATCCACATCGGCCAAAAAGGGAAGGCAGATATTCAACGTAACCTTTATTGGTTTTTTTATCTGGAATGTAGGCTCTGTTTACTGGGTGTACAACGCCCTAAAAATAGTGGGCGACCTTGTGGCTATTCCCATTACGCTAATCCCGTATTCGCTGGGGCCGTTGCTCATGGCCCTGGCCTGTTGGTTGTATTATCGTTTACGACTGATAACCAGCCGGGGCTGGAGTTTGGCTGGTCTGGTTTGTTTATGGATAGGCTATGAGTACCTGCACCAGAGCTGGGACCTGAATTTTCCCTGGATGACTTTGGGTAACGGGTTCGCGGTGAGCCATCAGTGGATCCAATGGTATGAGTATACCGGCGTTTATGGCGGTACCATCTGGGTATGGGCAGTAAACATACTGGCTTTTTTAATTTATGTGGGCTTGCGTGAGGCACAGGCAAAAAAACTACGCTTGAAACTGATCAGCGCGTTTGTACTGACTATTTTGTTACCGCTTAGCTTTTCGTTATTTACTTATTACAATTATACTGAGCAGAAAAATCCATCGAACGTGGTGGCGGTTCAGCCCAACATTGATCCTTATGGAAAGGAGGGAGATATCCCCGCCAACCTGCAGATCGATATCATGATCCATCTGTCGCGGAGTGTGGCCCAGCCCAATACCGAGTTTTTTTTATGGCCGGAAACCGCCATCCCGGAATATATGAATGAGGATGGTATCAACAGCAATATTTACTTTAAACAGGCGCAATATTTTTTACGCAAATACAAAAACAGCACTCTGATAACCGGGGGCGAAACCTACCGTTTCTATAATTCACAGGCTACCCCAACGGCCAGCCCCACACAGCAGCCCGGCGTATTCGCGGATAATTTTAGCTCGGCTATCGCGATTGAAAACAGCGGCAATGTGCAGTTCTATCATAAATCGCGACTGGTTCCGGGTGCCGAAGCCTTACCTTTTGGCAACGCGTTATCATTTTTAAAGCCGGTATTTGCACACCTGGGCGGGGCTACGGGCGCTTATGGCAGTCAGCCCGATGCGGGGGTAGTTTACTCACAAAGTGGTATTGGCGCCGATCCGGTGATCTGTTACGAATCTATCTTCGGGGGTTATGTAGCACGTTCGGTACAAAAAGGGGCGCAGTTCATTGCCATAATTACCAACGATGGTTGGTGGGAAAATACATCGGGTAAAGACCAGCACCTGGATTATGCCAAGTTGCGTGCCATTGAAACCCGGCGCTGGGTAGCCCAATCTGCCAATACAGGGATATCGGCTTTCATTAACCAGCGCGGCGACATCGTGCAGCAAACCAAATGGTGGACCCAGGCTGCCATAAAACAGGATATCAACCTTAACTCGGAGCTTACTTTTTATGCAGAGCATGGCGATTACCTGCCCAAAGCCGGAAGCTTTATAGCTGTTTTGCTGATCGGGTTTGTGGTGGTGAAAGGGAGGTTTAGGAAGAAACAGATTGCTGCTGTATAAAGCTGTCTAAATTTGCAAAGGAGCTATTTGCAGGCAGCCGATCCGTTTGATAAGTACCAATGAACTATTGAACCAATGAACCAAGATGTTACTCCTCGTTCCTCTTCAAAATAAAGGCCATCAGATCATTGATGGGTTGCTTGATCACCTTGCCAGTTTTTACGCCTTGCTGATGGCAAAGCGCGGTTAACTCTTCGGCAAAAAAATAGGCGATAGAGCCTACAAAATGACATTTGTAACGATGATATTCGGGGTATGATTTGATGTTGGTATCAATAAATTCCAGTAAGCCTCTTTCCAGCAGTTCCTGACCGTATGGGGTGGTTTTTATTTCGCTTACAAAACGCGAGAACGAGGCCAGGTAGGTATTGGCATTGGGCCGCTGATATACGTTCTTGATCACGATCTCTTTATTCAATCCATATGCCTTATCAAACGCCTCATTGATATCGGCGGGCATATTGCCATACAGGAAATCGGTAATGAGGGCTTTGCCAAACCAGGTGCCCGAGCCTTCGTCGCCTAAAACAAAACCCAGGCCATGCTGGCCGTCGTGTATATTATCCCCATCAAAATAGGAGATGTTTGATCCCGTACCCATTACACAGCAAATGCCTTTTTCGTGCCCGCAGGTAGCGTAGGCACAACCCAAAAGGTCGCTATCGACACTGATAAAGGCTTTGGTGAACAGCTGGCTGATCGCGTTTGAAACAATCTCGTGCCTGTCCGGACTGGAGCAGCCGGCGCCGAAAAAATATATTTCGGAAATATCATTAGCATAAGCTACCATATCAGGAGCCTGGTCCTGTATTATTTTGGCTATTTCTTTTTCGGTTAAAAAATATGGGTTTAATCCGGCGGTTTTGAATGATACCGGCTCCTGCTTTGGGAGGCTGAGCAGCCAGTCTGTTTTGGAAGATCCGCTATCGGCAACTAAGATCATGGACAAATTTCTTCGAGCGCTTTAACTGTTAATGGCTTATGTATAAATTGGGTAATGTACTTGTTTCCTACCGACTCTTTCCTATCTGTTGGGTCAAGGGAGGAAGAAAGCATAAATATTTTAATATCTTTTTTATTGATCAAAAGCGTATCGTATTCCTCTAAAAATTCAAAACCGCTCATCATGGGCATGCGCACATCTAAAAAGATAACATCTGGTTTTATAGTACCCTCCCGGAGCGAATTTATAGCTTCGGCTGGCGATTGTCTTACAATGATCTGCTCCGCGAAGTTACTGTTTTCCAAAATCCTGCGCGTAACAAAGTTATCGATGTAATTATCATCAATCAACAGGCAGGTTTTGTAGGGATTTAACATTGTTTCAAAAATAGCTTTTTAAAGCAATTTAAGAAACATACGCTATAAATAAATACTTATTAGTACTTAATAAATATTAATGCTGCTGGTGATCTGTTTTAAAGTAACTTCTGCAAGTTTTGACTGATACTGAGCTGCAAAGAACTTGGATTGCGCATCCAGGTAATTACGCTGGGCCTCTCTGATCTCTAAAGGCGTAATATTACCCAGCTTATATTTTTCTAATGATATATCCAGGTTCTTTTTAGCTATGGTAACGTTAGCCTGCTCCAGTTTAATGAGGTCGAGACCAGATAAATAGCTCACAAAAAAGTTATTGATCTGCGCCTCTACGTTCAGCCGGGTTTGTTTGGCGCTGATATTGGCATTGTCGATCTGTATTTTCGCGTTCTTTTCGCGTCGGTTTTGGTTAAAGCCATCAAAAATATTAATAGAGGCGGTCAACCCATAATTTAAGCCATGCACATTTTGCGACAGCGTAAAGCCAGCCGGTGTTTTGCTATTAGAAAAAGTATAGCCCGAGGTTAAACCTACCTGCGGATACCGGGTTGAGCGCACCTGCTTCAGGTTAATCTCGGCTAAACGCTTATTGATCTGTGCCGATAAAATGGCCGGGTTTTGTAACTGGGCGCTGTTAATAATTTCGGCAAGGGTTAGTTTATCATCAATCAGGATGGTATCAGCTACGGTAAAATCGGTTTGCAGGTCGCGGATCAATAACTGGTTGAGCTGTATTTTGACAGCCTTGAACTGCTGATATTGCGTAACCAGGTTGGCCGTATCGGTATTGAGGTTAACCTGCGCGTTCAATACATCAAGTCCAGATGCGCGGCCAACTTTATATTTGTCATTAGCATAACGCAATTGCGTGCGCGAAATATCGATAGCCCCTTTGAGCGCTTTGATCTGCTCGTTTTGATTGATGAGATCATAGTAAGTAGTGATCACATTGGCAACGGTGGTTTGGATGGTATCCTTTAGCCGGATAGCGCTTAGGGTATCAACGGTTTTTAACTGATCGTAATTGGCAAACATATTAAAGCCGTCGAAAATGGTCCAGTTAAGGTTTACGCCATAGCTATTATTGGAGTTATGGGCATTAATATTATTAACCGTGCCATCATTACGTGTTTGTTTGGTGTTTTGCCTGCTGTTGTTGGTGGCAAAATTGCCGGTGAGCTGCGGCAAAACACCGGCATTACCCAGCGTAACATTGTTTGCCGCGATGGTTGAATTATTTTGCGACAGCTTGATATTATAGTTGTTTTTAAGAGCTATCTCCACAGCCTCCTTCAGCGTAAGCAAAGGAGCATCCTGAGCCCAGGCAGTTACGCTGAAAACCAGACTGCAAAAAATACAGAAAACTATTTTCCTGATTTTGGATTTCGGATGTTCGATTTCGGATTTAAAGTTTAGCATTTGGTTTTTGATTTCGGAATTTGGATGCCCGATCCCGGATTCATTATTCTGTTAATTCTTTAATTCTATAAATTTAATTCTGGTTCAGATACCTTCTTCGCTTCAGCGTCTTCCGGTTCGTGATCGGGATCCCGGCGGGTTTTGGAGGCGAAGATCACATACATCAACGGGATAATATAAAGAGTGAGGATCAGCGAGAACAGCATACCCCCCATAATTACAATACCCAATGATACACGGCTTTTGGCACCCGCGCCCAATGCAAAGGCAATAGGCACAGAGCCCAGCACCACGGCCAAGCTGGTCATTAATATCGGGCGTAAACGTGCGGTCGCAGCCTCAACTGCGGCTTCATATTTAGCAATACCGTGTTCCATGCGCTGATTGGCAAACTCCACAATGAGGATCCCGTTTTTAGTTACCAGACCCACCAGGGTAATGATACCAATCTCGCTGAAAATATTCAAGGTTTGATTAAACAGCCACAGGGATAAAAACGCGCCCGAAATAGCCAGCGGAACGGTAAGCATCACAATAAATGGATCCATAAAGCTCTCGAACTGGGCAGCCAAAACCAGGTATATCAGCAATAATGCGAAGCCAAAGGCGAACAGGATGTTTGATGAACCCTCGGCATAATCCCGTGACGGGCCGCTTAGGGCGGTGCTGAAGGTATCGTCCAGTATTTCTTTGGATATGCGGTCCATTTCTTTGATACCATCGCCAACGGTACGGCCAGGCGCTAAACCAGCCGATACGGTGGCCGATTTATAACGGTTAAAGTGATAAATAGCCGGCGGTGTTGCGCCTTCGGTTACTTTTACCACATTATCCAGCTGTACCAGGCCGCCTTTGGTGCTGCGCAGGTAAACGGATTTCAGATCGAGCGGTTGGTCGCGGTTGGCGCGATCTACCTGGGCAATTACCTGGTATTGTTTACCGTTGATCAGGAAGTAATCCAAACGGCCGGCGCTATAATACAGTTGCAGGGTTTGGGCGATATCATCAACGGACACCCCCAGATCCCGTGCCCGGTCACGATCGGTAATTACCCTTAATTCGGGCTTGGTGAATTTAAGATTTACGTCAGTCCCCTGGAATACCGGGCTTTTGGATACTTCAGAAAAGAACTTAGGCAGCGCCGCGCGTATTTTCTCAAAATCCTGGTTCTGGATCACATATTGTACGGGCAACGAAGTACGGGCGCCGCTACCGCCGCCACTGATAGTTTGTTCCTGTATTACGTTGGCACGGGCATCGGGCATTTTGCTTAGCTTTTTACTGAGCCAATCTGCCAGTTGCTGTTGGGTGCGACCGCGTTCGTCAGGGTTAACCAGGCCAATACGGCCAAAACCGGTGTTGGATGCACCGCCGCCAAATGATGGTGAAACGATCTCGAAGTTAACCCGTGCTTCCGGAATGGAATCTTCTACCAGCTGCGCTGCCTTGTCCATATATTTGGTCATGTACTCGTACGTAGCACCTTCAGATCCGGTAACGGTATAGCGCAATAAGCTGCGATCATCCAACGGGGCCAGCTCAGAAGGGATGATCCGGACCAGCACGCCAATAATAAGCAGAGATATCGCCAGGATCACGAATGATACCCAGCGCACCTTCATAAACTTAACCAGCGTTTCGGTATAGGAGTTGGTCATGTTCACAAAGAAGGGCTCGGTTTTTTCGTAGAATTTTGATTTTTTGTTGCTCTTGCGGATCAGCTTTACGTTAAGCATCGGTGTTAACGACAGGGACACAAATGCCGATATCAATACCGCGCCGGCTACCACCACCGCGAACTCACGGAACAAACGACCCGTAAAGCCCTGTAAAAACACAATGGGTAAAAACACCGCCGCCAGCGTAACCGAGGTAGATACTACCGCGAAAAAGATCTCGGCCGAACCTTCAAAGGCCGCCTTGCGAATGGCCATTCCGGCCTCTACCTTTTTATAAATGTTCTCGGTTACTACAATACCGTCATCCACTACCAGGCCCGTTGCCAGCACAATGCCCAGCAGGGTTAATATATTGATGGAGAAACCAAAAATATACATAATGAAGAATGCCCCGATCAACGATACCGGGATATCGATGAGCGGCCGGAAAGCGATAAGCCAATCGCGGAAGAAGAGATAAATGATGATAACCACTAATACAAAGGATACGATGAGCGTTTCCTGTACTTCGGATATCGACTGGTTGATGAACCGGGTATTATCCAGCGCCACATTTACCTTAATATCCGGCGGAAGGTCTTTTTTAATCTGATCCAGACGTTTGTAAAAATCTTTGGCTATCTGCACATAGTTGGCACCAGGCTGCGGTACAATGGCCAGGCCGATCATTGGCACGCCCGACTCCTTAAAAATAGTTTCCTCGTTGGCCGATCCTAAAACGGCATAACCTACATCGCGCAAACGCACCACACGGTTGCTGTCTGACCGGATAATGAGATCGTTAAAATCCTTCTCGGTTGATAGTTTACCTAATGCCCTGATGGTTACCTCGGTATTATTACCCTCAATTTTACCGGCAGGCAGCTCCACGTTCTCTTTGGCTAAAGCTGCGCCAATATCTGTTGCGGTAACACCCTGGGCGGTTAATTTATTAGGGTCAATCCACAAACGCATAGCGTACTGGCGCTGTCCCTGTATGTTAATGGTGCTTACACCGGGAATGGTTTGCAGTCCCTCCTGCAACACATTTTCGGCATAATCATCCAGCTGGTTAATGTTACGGGTATCACTTTGTACTTCCAGGGTAATAATCTGGTCGGCGCTGGCATCGGCCTTGGTTACAACCGGCGGCGCATCGATATCCTGGGGTAGCTGGCGCTGCGCTTGTCCAACTTTATCGCGCACGTCATTTGCGGCGGTTTCCAGGTCGGCATCCAGGTCAAACTCCACGGTAATGTTACTGGAACCTACCGAACTGGTTGATGACAGGTTACGGATACCCGGAACGCCGTTGATGGCTTTTTCCAGCGGTTCGGTGATCTGCGATTCAATTACATCGGCATTGGCGCCGGCGTAGCTGGTAGATACCGAAATAATGGGCGGATCGACAGAAGGAAAGTCGCGCACCCCTAAAAATTTATAGCCGATGATACCGAACACAACAATGGCTACCGACATTACTGTGGCCAATACCGGCCGCTTTATACTGACTGAGGATAAACTCATAGCTTTTTTTTATTAATTATATTTAGCCTCACCCTGCCCTCTCCAAAGGAGAGGGTTCAAAAACTTTTGTTTTAAAGTCCTCTCCTTTGGAGAGGATTTAGGTGAGGCCATACTCTATTTTATCACTTTAGCAATTTTCAAAGGAACTTTTGATCGCATTTGTATAATACCCGATACTACCACACTGTCGCCGGGTTTCAGGCCATCAATGATCTGTATTTTGGTATCGGTACGTATATCGGTTTTTACTGGTTTGCTCATGGCCACGCCGTTATGATAAATATAAACCAGGTTGCTTTTCAGGTCGGGAATAACCGCCTGTGTGGGTATCAAAATGGTTTTAGGTATCTGATCGAGCGTTAAATTAATTTTGGCAAAACTACCGGCGGTTAGTAAGCCTTTGGGGTTTGGTGCTTTGGCCCGCACGGTAATGGTGCGTGAGTTAACGTCAATGGCCGGGTCAATAGCATACACCGAGGCGGTAAAGGTTTCCCTGGAGCTTTCGGTAGTAAATTTAACTTTGCTGCCGGGGCCAATAATAGAAAGATACCTTTCGGGTACCGAGAAGGTAAGCTTAGCCGGATCGATATTAACCAGCTGCGCGATGGAAGTTTGGGGCGACAGGTAGCCACCCGGACTCACATTACGCAAGCCGATAGTGCCGGAAAACGGCGCCCTGATCTCGGTACGGGTTATTTGTGCTTTGATCATATCGCCCTGGGCCTTTAATGAGTTTAAGGAGGTTAAAGAGGTGTCATACTCCTGCTGACTTATGGCTTCTTTTTGAAGCAAAACCTTATTGCGGTACTCATTTTGTTTGGCCAGTGCCACCTGGTAGTTCACCTGTTGAAGCGATGCTTCCAGGTCCTGGTTATAAACCTTAACCAGCAGTTGCCCTTTTTTCACTTTGCTGCCTTCGGTAAAATAGATGCCGGTAATATTGCCGGCGGTTTGGCTCACCAGGTTTACCTTTTCGTTGGCGTCAATGGAGCCGGTTACATCTATGATATTGTTTATGGCGGTATCCTTTACAATCATAATATTAACGGATACGGGTCCGTTTTTGCGCTTGCCGCCTTTGCCTCCGGCAGCTATAGCAGCAGCAGATTCCTTGGCGCTTTTGCTAAAGAATTTGTTGTAAATTAAATAAGCAACCAGCAAAGCCAGCGCGGTGTAAATGATATACCTTGTTCTCATATTAAATGGATCATTTTTGTGATTTAGCTTTGATCAGTTGTTGTTAAAGGTTTTATATTGTTTTGCATTTGAAGTAATACGCGTTCAAATATTTTCATATCATCAGCAGATATTCCCTTGGCGATTTCGGCATTGATGTTTTTAAAGGTGGCCACAATATGCGGAACAGCGAGCTTTGCTTTTTCGGTAACTTTCAACAATTGTTCGCGGCGGTCGGCCGGATTGTTTTCCCGGTACACAAATCCTTTGGCGCTAAGCAGGTTTATAATGCTTACGATGGCCGATTTATCCTTGCCGAGTTTTTCGGCCAGCGCTTTTTGTGATAATTGCCCGTCGTGATGGTAAATAAGCGATAGCACATAATGATACCGGTCTACGTCCAGGTGTTTTGTACTTTTAACAATCAGGCTTTGGTACAATTTACCCAAACGTATCAGTTTGCGGGATATGGGTTCTATTAACGACATTATAAGGTGACGCAAACTTAAATGGTATACAGCACAAATAGTTGTATGTATCAACCATTTTACAAGGTTGGTTTTAGGGTAGCAGATGTGGTGGAGAGGACTTGCACTGGGCAAAGTATAGCGTCGACGACTCACCCCGGCATCGCTGCGCTTGCCGACCCTCTCTTCGCCTGCGGCGGAAAGAGGGTGGAGGAGTTTTTGTTTTTATTTCATCATATCCAAATTTTCAAATCCCCTCTTTTCAGCGAAGCTGAAGAGAGGGTGACCAAGCGCAGCGATGGTCGGGTGAGTCGTCTGCGGCGGATTACAACATTTCGCTGATCTTCGTCAAAACCTGTTGTGTATTATTCAATATATCCTCGTTTGTAAATCGCAGGATATTAAGATTTAAGGAAGCTAACACCTCATCCCTGTTTTTATCATGGTCTTTTTTAAGCAGATGTATTGGTCCATCGGCTTCTATTACCAATAAGGCTTCGTGACAATAAAAATCGGGGATGTAGTAAAAATTTCTTCCAAAGGTGGATTTAACACAGATGGGATATTGTCGTAGGAACATCCTATTAAACAAAGCTCTGTTCCGGAGATGCCGCCACAGGAGCTTTTCTGCGGGTGTTTCCCTTTGCCGTAATTCTCTGCATAAATCAGTAATGGATGACATGCCTAAATGTAATTAAAAAGTTCAAGAGCCCACCCCGGCATCGCTGCGCTTGCCGACCCTCTCTTCGCCTGCGGCGGAAAGAGGGTGGAAGAATTTTTTTGTTTTTTTATTTCCACCATACTCAAACTTTCACAAATCCCCTCTTTCCGGCGAAGCCGGAGAGAGGGTGACCAAGCGCAGCGATGGTCGGGTGAGTCGATTCTGCGACATCGTTATCCCCAATTTTTTGAACACATAAATTTTTTAACTTGCGCCATGAAACCACTTAAACAGATCATTACATTTTTATTAATCATATCTTATATGAGTCCATCTATCAGTGAGGCGCAAACTACGGCCAATATATCTTATACGGTGTCTTTCCCGGAAGCGCAGGCGCATTATGCTGATATTGAAATGCATATTTCGGGCTTAAAGCAAAACACGCTTGATCTTAAAATGCCTGTGTGGACACCCGGATCGTACCTGGTGCGGGAGTTTGCCAAAAACATTGAAGCTTTTAGCGCCGATGCCGGCGGAAAAACGGTTGCATCGCCCAAGATCAATAAAAACACCTGGCGCATTGCCACCAAGGACATATCAACCGTAAATATTAAATACCGGGTTTATGCAAACGAGATCTCGGTGCGTACCAGCTATATCGATGCCTCGCACGGCTTCCTGTCAACCTCGGGAATCTTTATTTACCCGGCTAATATGCTGCACCAGGCATCAACCATCCATATTAAACCCTATAAAGACTGGAGCAAGGTTTCAACCAGTCTGGAAATGGTGAATAATGATCCTTTTACCCGAGTATCGCCCAATTATGATATCCTTTTTGACTCGCCTATTGAAGTAGGTAATCAGGATGTTTTTGGTTTTGATGCAGCGGGTGTAAAGTATGAGGTGTGTATGTATGGCGGCGGCAATTATGATAAAGAACGCCTGAAAAAAGATCTGCACAGCATTGTGGAGCAGGAAACGGCTATTTTTGGCGAGAATCCCAACAAACATTACGTTTTTATTGTACATAATCATTTACGTGGCGGCGGTGGCCTGGAGCATTTAAGCTCTACGGTTTTGGGTGCTTCGCGCGATGCTTATGGAACCGAAAAAGGTTACCAGAACTTTTTGAGCCTGGCCGCGCATGAGCATTTCCATTTATGGAATGTAAAACGCCTGCGCCCGATAGTATTGGGTCCCTTTGATTATGATAACGAGAACTATACCACCAATTTATGGATAGCCGAAGGATTTACCGAATATTACCAGGAAATAGCGGTTCGCCGTACCAACCTGTATCCGCCCGAAAACTACCTGGATGTATTGGCCGGAGAGTTCAATATCCTGGAAAACCTGCCTGGTAAAAATGTACAGACTGTAGCAGAATCGAGCTTTGACGCCTGGATAAAGGCTTACCGCCCGAACGAGAACTCCAACAATACTACCATATCTTACTACAACAAAGGGGCGATAGTTGGAATGATGCTTGATCTGGAGATCATCAACAGCAGCAAGGGCAAATATGCGCTGGATGATGTGATGAAGTACATGTATACTGAGTATTACAAAACCAAAAAACGCGGCTATACCGATGCGGAGTTTAAACAAGGATTTGAAAAGTTTGCCGGTAAAAAGCTGGACGATTTTTATAAAAAATACATCAATGGTTTAACCCCGGTTGATTATAATAAATACCTGGGTTATGCTGGTTATAAAATAGTAGACGAGCTGGCCGATAACAACGACCCGGCGCTGGGCATAGTTACCGCCATCACTCCCAATAAAAAACTGATAGTTACCAGTGTTGTGCGTGGAACATCGGGCTATATAGATGGCATTAACGTTAACGACGAACTGGTTACTATTGACGACGTTGCTGTTACCGACGCGGCAACCATGCTAACCGGTAAAAAAGTGGGCGATAAAATAAAGATCGGGGTTATTCGCGACGGACTGCCGCTTACACTGGACGTTACCTTGCTTAAAAGCGCGCGCGTGAAGTATAAAATTGTACCGGTTGATAATGCAACCGCACAGCAACAACTGGTGCGTAAAAAATGGCTGAGTTTATAATTGTCTGAACCGGAATTTATAGAATTTAAGAATTTCCAGAATAAAATACGCTTATGTAATAGTTTCTGTTTTTTCATCTATAAATCAGGGCTTATCATTCGACCGATTCGTAAATTCTATAAATTCGGGTTCAGACAGAAATTTTTTTCGTATATTTAGGGGTATAAACTCCATGGCCCTGCTTACTTGAAAAACGTAAGCAGGGCCATTTGCTTAAAGGGACAAAAAGAATTAAAAGCAGACTGTTTGGTATGTAGTTTATTATAAGCCAATCCTGTAAATCTTTTTAAATTCCCTAAATCCTGTCCAGAATTTGTTAAAAAGTGTTAAAATGGATGGTTTTGACTCAGTTTTGAAAGGTTTTTGACTCGTTTTTATCTTGTTTTAGTATCGAAAAGTGTTAAAATCAGGCTTTAAAAAGTATTTTTAAAATATCCGTTGTTTGATTTTTGTAATAAAGCTAAATTGTATTTTTATAGTTCATGCCATCAGCCGCAGCCTTAAAAAAAATCAGACCGATACAGCTTGTCGCTGTTATTTTCTTTACCGTCTCGGGTGGGCCCTATGGTCTGGAGCCGTTGCTGAGTTATGCCGGTGATCATGGCGCATTATTGGTGCTGCTGATAACCCCATTGCTTTGGGATGTACCGGCCATATTCACCGTATTGGAACTGAACAGCATGATGCCCATCACCGGCGGCTATTACAAATGGGTAAAATATGCCCTGGGCACGCGCTGGGGCTTCTATGAAGGCTGGTGGACCTGGCTCTATACCTTTGTCGACCTGGCTATATATCCGGTTCTGTTTGTACAATACGCATCGTTCTTTTTTCCGGTCTTGCTGCAGTACCAGGTGCCAGTGTGCCTGGTCATCATCTGGGCTTCGGCGGGACTAAATATACTGGGGATAGTGCCTGTAGGTAAAGTATCACTGTTTTTGAGCGCGGCGGTACTGTCGCCGGTTATTATTTTAATAGTTCTGGCTATTCATAAGCATGGGGGCAGTTTGAGCATCCCGTCATCCTCCTTAAAAGGGATCAGTTTCCCCTCTTTTGGGATGGCTTTGTACACCGTAATGTGGAATTGCCTGGGCTGGGATAATATAACCACCTACGCCGAGGAGGTTGAAAAGCCGGTAAAATCGTACCGGGTATCTATGGTCATCGCTTTTATCCTGGTGATGGTAGTTTACTTTTTTATCACCTGGATAGCCCAGCAATCGGGTATTAACCATGATACTTTAACCAATGATGGTTTCCCGGCATTGGGCGTGTTGGTAGCCGGCCGGTGGCTGGGAATAGCCATAGCGGCCGGTGGCATGGCCAGTACGCTGGGTATCTATGCAGCTGTATTACTATCGGTATCAAGGGTTCCGCAGGTGATGTCTGAAGATCATTTACTGCCTGCCGGGTTAAACAAGCTGCACCGCCGCTTTAAAACACCTTATATATCCATCATTATTTGTTCGCTGGTGGTTAGCTTTATGGTACTATGGACCTTTGCCGATCTGTTGATCATTGATGTAACCGTTTATGGTGCCGGATTATCCCTGGAATATATAGCACTGGTAAAGCTCAGGTTAAAGGAACCGCTTAAAGTACGGCCATTCCGAATCCCCTTAAGTATCACCGGACTTTGCCTGGTATTGATTTTTCCTTTTGTGGTTTATGCAGTGGCATTAGGTGGCGCATTGTCGTCAACACCCGAAGCATTGAAAGCCGCGGTATTTGCAGTAGCCGCATTACTAAGCGCCGAAGTGGTATGGCGTATTATTTTAATTCGCAAACCCCATTTAAAAACAAATTGAGAGGGTACAATTTAGTTAGAAGCTTTAGCCAGCCTGCTGATGATGGGTGCTTCAAAAATAGCAGATAGCACGCCTGGGATGTTTTTGCTTTCAGCAGGTTTTTTGAAATCTTCGGGATAAAAGATGTGGTCAACCCCAAGAGCTTTTAACAGGCTATCGGTTTTGGTATGGGCGGCATTTTTATAACAGCATACTTTTATTTTGCTGTACGCTGGGTTACTAACTATGCGGCGCAATATTTTTTCTATGTCCTTAATCAGGTGGTCATAATCAAATATGACTACGTTGGGTTTGATTTCATGTATGGTTGGGAAAATACTACTCACCACAGAAATATGCCTGAACATTTTGTTGTCAGCCAGTAAACCAACCGAAAAAGTATCGGCAGCAACCAATAGAACATTCTTAGATCGTATACGGATCATAGCCAATTAATTAAGGGGGGCTTATAAAATTAGAATTTAAATATCATTCCAACAAAATATTATCGCTAATTGTAATAATATTGATACAAAAAAAGTGTAATTGATGTAAATGTTAAAATTCTGACACTCAGTATTTTCTAATACAATAAATAAATTTCGTTGAAAGTAAAAGGATGCTAATAAGTCCGCCGAAGAAAAAATAATACTTTATTATTTTTTCTGGCAGATTGACCTTATTACGATATTAGGAGAATGTTTGTTTCGATATTTTGGATATAAAAAACAACCATTGCCCGCAGGCAATGGTTGTTAGAAATGATAAATAACTATGTTGCCGGCTTATAAAGCCGGCTTATTTTCAGGCCGGACTGCTAAACGCTTCTATGGCTCCGGCTATCCTGCTGATGGTTTCCCGTCTGCCCAATAATGCGGCTATGTCAAATACATGCGGGCCAAATTTGCCGCCAACCAGCATAATGCGGAATGGCAGCATCACATCGCCTGCTTTTAAAGCTTTTTCATCCATCAGGGCTTTAAAAGCTTCCTCAAAGCTGTGGGCTTCCAAAGCGGTTTGTTCGCTGTTTAATAAAGCGGTAAGTGCGTTAAAGAAATCGGTTTTAGTGTCTGTCCACTTGGGTTTTACCGCGTTGAGGTCATATTCTTTGGGTTGCTCAAAAAAGTATCCAGCCTGCTGATAAAAATCGGTTAGCAAAACACAGCGGTCTTTTATTAAGTTGATTACGGTTAAAAGGTAATCGTCATTAT
The DNA here is from genome assembly GCF_041355315.1 of Mucilaginibacter sp. RCC_168. Taxonomy (NCBI): domain Bacteria; kingdom Pseudomonadati; phylum Bacteroidota; class Sphingobacteriia; order Sphingobacteriales; family Sphingobacteriaceae; genus Mucilaginibacter; species Mucilaginibacter sp. RCC_168. The sequence continues at coordinate 43,270 of NZ_JBFUPN010000009.1, read as the reverse complement.
TGATTGTAATTCCTTTTTCTTCTAAAACTGCTTTTACTTTCGGCTTTAGGCTTTCAGCATTAAGCCTTTTAATCCATTCGGCATTGAACCATTTGGCTTTTTCAAAATCAAATTTAGCGCCGGCTTTACTTACCCGTTCCAACGAGAATTTTTCGATCAGCTCATCCAGCGTAAACAGTTCCTGGTCAGTACCATCGTTCCAACCCAGGGTTGCCAGCAGATTTAAAAATGCCTCGGGTAAAAAACCCAGTTCACGGAAACCGGGGGTAAGTTCGCCTGTTTTGGCATCAAACCATGTCATGGCATATACCGGGAAACCCAGGCGGGCGCCATCGCGCTTACTAAGCTTGCCATGACCATCCGGTTTTAATATTAAAGGTAGGTGTGCCCATTGCGGCATATCAGCTTTCCATCCCAGGTAATCCCACAGCAGTAAATGTACGGGAGCAGAAGGTAACCATTCTTCACCACGAAAAGCGTGCGAAATTTTCATTAGGTAATCATCCACAACTACCGCTAAATGGTAGGTAGGCATACCGTCGGCTTTGAGCAGCACTTTATCATCAACCTGGTTGGTTTCAAAACTTACGTGCCCCCGGATCATATCATTAAAGCTGATGGTTTCGTCGGCAGGCATTTTTATGCGGATCACGTGTGGTGTACCGGCATCAAGCAAGGCATCCACCTCATGCTGTGGCAGCGAAATGGAATTGCGCAAGCTATCGCGATAGGCTTGTCCGTATTGAAAATTAGGGATCTCTTTACGGTTCTTATCCAGTTCTTCTGCTGTATCAAACGCGTAATAGGCGTGGCCCTGCATTACCAGGCGTTCAGCATATTCCCGATAAAGCGCCTTACGTTCACTTTGACGATATGGAGCATAAGGGCCTCCAGCGACGGGACTTTCATCGGGTAGCAAGCCGCACCATTTTAAACAATCTAAAATATATTGTTCAGCACCCTCTACATAACGGGTCTGATCGGTGTCTTCAATTCTTAAAACAAATTCGCCATGATGTTTTTTGGCGAATAAATAGTTAAACAATACGGTGCGTACGCCGCCCAGGTGCAAACCGCCCGTTGGACTTGGCGCAAAACGAACTCTTACTTTTTTATCGGTCATGATGGGGCAAAGATAATTTTATTACCGGGAAGTTTGAAAGCGCATCTGGTTCATAGATCATAGTTCATGGTTTTTGACGTGAATTAAACATATCGGGGCTATGAACTATGATCTATGAACCATCGGCTAACAAAAATTATATATTCCAAATCAATTTTACGTTATTTGGACTGTGCCCAGTATGAACCCATACCAACAGAAGAAGCGCTGGAAATATTTTCTGCTCGCGTTTGCCGTGGTTATTGCCTTTGGCTCTTTATTTTATACCCGCTATCTGGTTAAAAACATAGCCCGCTCCGAGCGTACGCGCGCGCAGGTTTGGGCCATGAGTATGCGACAGTTATTTAATTCGGATGATAATGATTTTTTGCAGTTTACAACAGGTGTGCGTGATAGCTTAACCGTCCCGGCCATCGTTGTAGATTCAAAAGGAGATTTTCTATACAGCAGGGGATTAGACACTACTAAGGTTTTTGTAAAACTTCAAGCTGAAGGAAGTAAGACAAAAAAATACGATCCGGAATATTTTAAGTCGGAGCTGGATTATATGAAAAGACAGCATGCCCCTATTAAATTATTAGTTTTGGGCGAACATTGGCTCGTATATTATAAAGATTCGCCTTTATTGCAACAATTGCGCTTGTTCCCTTATGTTCAGTTAACGGTGATCGCTATATTTTTGCTGATGGCATATACCGCTTTCAGCTCATCCCGTAAATCTGAACAGGACCAGGTATGGGTTGGTTTGGCCAAAGAAACAGCCCATCAGCTGGGGACGCCCATATCATCACTAATGGCCTGGATTGAGCTGATGAAAGAAAGGTTCAATGCCGAAGGGGATACCCTGATAGCAGAAATGGAGAACGATGTACAACGCCTGGAAATAGTTGCCGATCGTTTTTCAAAAATAGGATCGAAGCCTGTGCTGGAAGAGCACAGTGTTTATGCTGTGGTTAAAGATTTTGTTGATTATTTTAAAGTGCGGGTGAGTAAGAACATTAGTTTTGAAATGACCGGCAACCCGCACCTTAAAGCCGGACTTAACATCCCCCTGTTTGACTGGGTATTGGAAAATTTACTAAAAAACGCAGTGAACGCCATTGAAGGCAAGGGAAGCATCCATATAGAAATAGGGGGCAACAAGGTAAAAAACCAGGTTTTTATTGATGTAACGGATACCGGCAAAGGCATACAGCGCTCCAAGTTTGACACGGTTTTTCAGCCGGGTTACACCACGCGTAAACGGGGCTGGGGTTTGGGATTGTCATTAACTAAACGTATGATAGAGAATTACCATAACGGGCAGATATTTGTAAAAGATTCCGAAATAGGTAAGGGAACAACATTTAGGATCATATTAAAAAACACACGGAATGATAAGCAAACCATCTCCTGAGGAATATTCACCCTTTGCCAGCAGGTATATAAACCTGGTTCCAGATACTCAGGTTATTGAGCTATTGGAACGTTTAATGGATTCGAGCTATCAACTGTTCAGTAAACTTACAGATGAACAGGCCGCTTACGCCTATGCTCCTGGTAAATGGACTGTTAAACAGGCGCTTGGTCATATGATTGATACCGAGCGTACCTTTGCTTACCGGGCCCTTGTTTTTTCACGAAATCATATTGAATTGCCCGGGTTTGATCAGGATGTTTATGTAGATAATGCTGATTTCAATACTCAAAGCATACAGGACCTGGCGGCGGAATTTAAGGCTACCCGCTTATCAAACATTTATATGATCAAAGGGTTTAGCGAAGAGCAATTACTGCGTACAGGTATTGCCAGCGATCACTTGTTTTCGGTACGGGCATTTGTTTATATGATGGCCGGACACGAATTATATCATATACAGTCTTTTAAAGAGAAATATCATATTTCGGACCAAATAAATATCGAAAAATGCGCTAAACGCCGAAAAGCCCCTGTTAAAACAGACGCTTTAAGTCGACGGAGAACTTACTACTGATTATTTCTGAAGCGTAAGCTCGTCTTTATCTATTACTTCCTTTTTTTCTATCCGGTAGGAGAGAATCAATCCAGCTCCGCCGAAGATGGCAATCAGGGCAACGTAAAGGAAAAAGGCCTCGTCGTCCATATAGCGGAATACGGAATGATCTAAAATAAAGGCCAGAAATAAACCGACACCTGAGCCGATGAGTAATAATCCCCATTTTAAGTTTTGATAGGGGGCAGATTGTGGTTTGTAACTACGTGGATCCATACCACGTTCAATCATCGCCAAATTTTCTCGTTTTTTCAAATAAACGATCCCAAAGACCATGGCAAGAAAGCCAAGAGAAACGATGATTACCATTAATATAGCCAATTGACTGGTTTCCATAATATTTAATTTTAATTAGTTAATTAATTTTTTCTTGTTTTTAAATCACCATTGCGATGTATTTGCAGGGTATGACTACATTGTTTTTAATCAGGTTACACCTTTAGTGAAAAAAAGAGGGGTTAAAGGAGAAAGGTCAAAGATGAAAGGCTTTTTTGAGGTGATACCAAATAAAAAAGGCGAAAGTTTTAACCTTTCGCCTTTGACCCTTAACCTTTTGCCTTGCGGCAGCAACTACTTTATCTCAAACGTAGCCTGTATCTGGAAGCTCAGTTTTATCTTTTTAAAATCGATGTCTGATTCGGCAGGTCCGGCAGCATCGGCGGCGGCTGATTTAAACATCATCATAGCGCGTGGCTGAGGAAAGCTGCTGTTATCACTTTCGCTGATGCTTATAGCAGAGCCCAATTTATCACCCAGCCCATTTACCAGGAAAGCGGCTTTATCACGGGCCGATAATAATGCTTTTAATTTCAAGGTGTTTTTCAACTCATTGATCTTTGAATAGTCATAACTCTGGATATTGGTTGATTGGATGCCTTTTGGATCAACCTTAGCCAGTATCTGGTTGAATTTATTCAGGTCGGTAACTTTAACCAGGTATTGTTTGCCAGCCAAAAAATCAGGAGTTTTTTTCTTTTGATAGGTGTTGTTCCAGGCCGAAACATCGTTTATTGTAAAATCTTCGCGGGGAATACCAGCGTCTTTTACACCTTTTTCCAACTGATTTTCCAAAACATCAATAGTAACCCGGTTTTTACCATTCATATATTCCTGTAAAGAAATAGAAAGATATATAATGTCGGGGGTAACTTCTTGTTCGGCGATGCCTGTAACATCAATTTTGCGGCGCAGGTCAACTGTTTGTGCGAAGGTTCCGTAAGTAGTCATAATTAATACTGCAAGGATAAGTAGCTTTTTCATGGGGTAAATTGTTTTTAGATTGCGAAACGGAGCTGAACCGTATTGTGTTTGTTTGGAGTTCAGATGTGGTTTCTTGTGATAGTTATTTTTATAAATATTATATGTTATGTGACTATGATAACGTGCCAAAAGTTTAATATGTAACAGGTGTTATAATTTATTTGTGTTGGGGGCTAGTTATTAGGTTTGTATAAAGCTACAGTTTTTGTTTGAATTTAAGCTGATAGAAGGTAGGCGGCCGGCTTAAATTTTCATTAAATTTACATAAACCCTGTAACCTGATTTAAAGCCGCGGCGTCAGAGAGGTTGTAACACATGCAGAGCAAGCTTTCAGATATCGAACTTATTGAACAAACCCTGGCAGGTAACCAATCGGCCTATGCCGACCTGGTTAAACGGCACCAGCGTTTTGTATTTACCCTGGCCATGCGTTTTGCCAAGGGGCGGGAAGATGCTGAAGAGATTGCGCAGGATTGTTTTATAAAAGCGTACCGCTCGCTGGCATCGTTCCAGGGGCAGTCGAAATTTAGTACATGGCTGTACAGTATAGTTTATACTACAGCGATGACATTTTTAAGAAAAAAAAGGGTAGCAACAGATTCCATTGATGATGAAAATACCTTTATACAGGTTGAAAGCCGCGAGTCGGGCTATGACACTAATAATATAGAAAATAAATCAAGATCGTTTTACCTTAACCAGGCCATTGATCAACTGCTGCCCGATGATGCAACCATCATTACCCTGTTTTATAAAGGAGAGCAATCACTGGAAGAAATTGCCCAGGCATTGGGAATGGAAACAAACACGGTTAAGGTTAAACTATTTAGAGCACGCCAGCGTTTGAAAGAGAAGCTGGAGCAAAATTTAAAACAAGAGGTGAAAGAACTGATATGAACACGATTGAGGAAAAACTCTGGAATTATATTGATGGCACCTGCAGCCCTGCTGAGCAGGATGCCATAGCCATGCTTATTGAGCAGGATGAGGTGTATGCTCAAAAGTATCAGGAGCTACTGGCACTTAACCAGGAATTTGCCAAAATGGAGCTGGATGAGCCACCGATGGCTTTTACTTATAATGTAATGGAGGCCATCCGTACAGAGAATGCCATGCAGCCATTAAAGGCAAACATCGATAAGCGCATTATCCTGGGCATCGCTATTTTCTTTGTATTTACTATCCTGACTTTACTAACATTTATATTTGCCAATATTCATATTTCCGGAATTAACATCAACGCTGCGGATATTAAACTACCCGCCGGAGTAAAATTACCCAGTACCAATAGCCTTGTTAGCGGACCGGTGTTAAAGTGGTTTTTGATATTTGATGTAGTACTTGCCTTATTTTTAACGGATGCTTATCTGCGTAGAAAAAAGACCGCCAGTCACTTATAAAATTGTTGTATAATGTGTATGCCAAAACCGACAAGTGACCATACAATTAGTCAGTTATGTAATCTATGTATCAGATTTTGAACATTGCTAAGGTATCTGAATTACATAATCATAAAATTTACAACCATCGACAATTTTGGTATAGTAATTGTATAACCTTACATGAACTGGTAAACTTACCAGTTTAATTGTGATAAGGTTTAGGTTGAAAGTCCCCCGGAGCAAGTCTGGGGGGCTTTTATTTTTTTACCCCCTAACCCCCTAAAGGGGGGACTTTTAATTAGCAAGGTTGTCTAATAAATGGGCAAAAAAAATGCTCTGCAATGATAGCAGAGCATCAGGAATTTCAAAAGCTCCCCCTTTAGGGGGTTTGGGGGCTCACTTCGCCGCTAAATACCTGCACAGCGGGGCCTTCTAAAAAAATATCGGTAAATACTTTTCCGTCGTAGTTAAAACGGATGTTCAAATCGCCGCCTAAAACTTTGATTGGGGTGGTGATGTGCCCGGTTTTTTGGTTATGACTGGCCATAGCCAGGGCTACGGCTGTAACACCTGTTCCACAGGCAAAGGTTTCGTCTTCAACCCCGCGTTCAAAAGTGCGTACAAAATAGCCATCGCCGGTGGGTTCCACAAAATTAACGTTGATGCCTTTTTCACGATAGATAGCATTATTGCGGATAGCTTTACCTTCCTGGTATACATCGCGGTGCTCCAGATCTTCTACTTGTTTTACGTAATGGGGCGAGCCGGTATTCAGCACATAGGCATCGTTATCGGTATTGATCTGATCAACATTGATCATTTGCAGACTCACCCAATCGCCACTGTCTGAAATTTTGGCATGGTGCGGTCCGTCAACCGCCAAAAATTCAGTTTCGTTATTAATGATGCCCAAAAACTTAGCGAAAGCAACAATGCAACGTCCTCCATTACCGCACATGCTGCTGGGCGCTCCATCGGCGTTATAATAAACCATCTCAAAATCAAAACTTTCCTTATTTTGCAGGAACATCATACCATCGCCACCGATACCAAAACGGCGGTTGCACAGGCTTGAGATTAGCTTGGGGTTGGAATGATCTATCTTGTTTTCGCGGTTATCAACCAGTATAAAATCATTGCCGGCGCCCTGGTATTTATAAAATCGTATATTCACAATAATGTCATTTAATATCAGCTACTTAAGGTAGTTCAAACTTTAAACCGCAATTAACTGGTCCGGTATTTTCAATTTAACAAATTTTAACAAAAAACTCTTTAACTAATGGTTGACTATGTAGTCTATATGGTATTAAATTTGAGTTGTTAAATTATATAAACAAAATAAAGAAAGGCAAATATAAATGAAAAAGATAGGTTTAACACTATTAACCGCTTTTGTGGGAGGTGCACTTGCTTTAGGCGCATATAAGGTTATCGAGAACAAATACTCCGATAACATGAGCTTTGAGGAAAAGCAAAAGGTATATTTTACAAGCAATAAAATGGCGCCGGTAGTATCATCAACCGGGTCGCTTGATTTTACAGAGGCAGCAGCAGCAGCAACCCCGGCGGTAGTATATATCCGTACTACGTACAGCAGCCAATCGGGCGGTAGTCAGGATATGATGGAGCAAATGTTTGGTGATATGTTTGGTCAGCGTATGCCACAACGCGGTCCGCAAATGGCATCTGGCTCAGGCGTTATTATTTCGCCCGATGGCTATATTGTTACCAATAACCACGTGGTTGAAAAGGCTGATAAAATTACAGTAGCCACCAATGATCACCGTACTTTTCAGGCTAAAGTGATTGGTACAGACCCAAGCACCGATCTGGCGTTGATCAAGATTAGCGCGAACGACCTGCCTATTGTTAAATTGGGTAACTCTGATGAAGTTAGGGTAGGTGAGTGGGTACTGGCCGTAGGCAACCCGTTTAACTTAACATCTACTGTTACCGCTGGTATTGTGAGTGCTAAAGGCCGTAATATAGGTATTATTGGCAGCCAGGATAATGGCGATGACGATAATCCGTTTGGTCGTACACGTAATCTGCAGAGCGCTCCGAAACTGAATAAAGCGATCGAATCGTTCATCCAAACAGATGCGGCTATTAATCCGGGTAACAGCGGTGGCGCCCTGGTAAATACCAAAGGCGAGCTGGTGGGTATTAATGCGGCTATCGCATCACACACTGGTTCATATGAAGGTTACGGATTTGCTATCCCTGTTAACCTGGCCAAAAAGGTATTGAACGATATTAAAAAGTACGGTACCGTAAAACGAGGATTTGTAGGTGTAAGCTTTACCGAGCTTAATCCTGATGTGGCCCAAAAACTAAGCATCTCTAACACCAATGGTCTATATGTGAACGATGTGGTATCTGGTGGCGGTGCTGAGCAGGCAGGTATTAAAAAGGGTGATATTATTACCAAGGTAGAAGGTACCCCTGTATATGAATCATCCGATTTGCAGGAGCATGTTGGCCGTATGCAGCCTGGTGATAAATTGAACATAACTGTATTGCGCGATGGTAAAGAGAAAACATTTGCTGTGACACTTAAAGCAGATGCCACCCCAACCAACCGTACTGCCGCCGTTTCAAAATCGGCCGAGGAACTGTTCAATAAACTGGGTGCAAGTTTCCAGCCATTAACCGGTGCCGAAAAAGCCAAGTTCCATGTAAACTCCGGTGTGAAGGTAACCCAGGTGCGCCAAGGCCATTTGTTTGATAATTTTGAGATCCCTGTTGGATCAGTGATTACCAGCATCAATAAACAGCCTATCAACAGCGTAGCTGATATTGATAAAGCCATCACCAACCTGCGTAACGGTAACTTGGTTATTTCTGGTTACTATCCAGACGGAACAAACTTTAACAATATGTTCCAGGTGCAATAAGTGAAATTTAAATAATTGATTGTTTAAAAAGACCCGGCTATCATAGTCGGGTCTTTTTATTGGGGAAAGTGACAAAAAGTGAAAACGATGTAAACCCAATTATAACAAAATGACTGGCTTGTTTAGGGTAGTCATGTCTATGTTTGAAAGGGTGTCATGGTGAGCAGGCCTCTGCGCTCTACCCTTAGACGGAGCTCAGGGTGACAGCCTCTTTTTAGAAAGGTTTTTCGATATCATTTAATCCCATCAAAAAAAACTCACACCTACTGTCCAGCCAACCCAGCCGGTCCAGCTATTGCTGTTGTTGATGAAGCTATGATGCAGGTCCCTCACATAGGCGTATCCATTAACTGGGTTGCGCTGATCAGAATAAAAAAGGTTAAGCAAGGGTCCGGCATTGATAGAAAACGCTTTGGCAACACGGTAGGTTAAAGCGGCATCAAGCTTGCCCAGCAGGTTGGTGCGTGCCCAGTTACCCTGGTAAACATATTGTTCACTTATTTCGGGGTTAAAGGCCAGATGTTTGCCCATGCCCAGCTCGCGGCCAAACCCAAGCCCGAAAGCGTATAATTTATTATTGTTGTTTACCCTAAGGCCTCCCATCCACATGGTGTACAGGTTTTTACTGCCTGTTTTAAGGGCTACGTTGGCGTTCAATGTTTCGTTGGATGAAAAGGCCAGTTTATGATAGCCGTAACGTACAATATTGATCAATCCAATACTGTAACCCGATGAGGTATCGGCTATATTGATCAATCCCAATTGTACGCCGCGCAGGTTGCGGGTATAATTAAAAAGTCCGGCCACTTGCACCCCGCTGTATTTTTGCCCGGCGATATTTCCCAATGCGGCCAATTGTATACCCCTTACCGAGCCCCGGGTGTGATTATACAAGCCGGCCACCTGTATGCCGTTCAGATCACGTTTTACACTGTTATGCAGGAGCGAAAGCTGTATCCCCCGAACGCTGCCCAGTACATTATTGTACAAACCCCCAACCTGTATCCCGTTTACATTACCACCTACCACGTTGAATATGCCGGCTATTTGTACCGCGCCCACGTCGCCTTTATCCAGGTTAAAAATAAGGCCCAGTTCAAAACCGTCAGCCCCGGCATTATAACCGCCAACAGCGTTCAGGGAAATCGAGTTAACTACCTGACCGCTAAATTCGGCATGGGTGCTTACACCTGGTATGGCCGATGCCTGGAAGGGAGCCTGCGCTATGAGGCCATGCAGATTGGCTGCCCTTATCTTTTGCGATGCTGATGTGAAAAGGCGACCAAGGGCGGTGTGCTCAATGCCGTCATCCTCATTACTCACCATGTAGCCATCCTCATCCAGTTGCGATTGGTTGGGGTTTACAGTGACACCAGAGAGGAAAGTGACCGTAGTATCTCTGTAATATTCCTTACTTACCGTTAGCATTACGGGTTTGCCGTTGTTTTTAAGGCGAAGCTCAAAGTGGCCATCCTTACCGGTAAGGGTGGACTGCAGCAGCGAGCGGTCATACACACTGGCATTTTCCAGTTTTTTGCCGCTGCGATCGTCGGTTACAAAACCGCTGATGCTATACTCGTCATTTTCTGCAATGGCTTTTTCGGTAATTAAGGATAGCTGTAAGGGGGCGTAGCGCAGGATCACAAAACTGCGCGTTTCCTTATACTCAAAACGATTCAGGAGCATACGGTCGAGCACTTCCTTTATGGTCCAGTTATCAGCATCCAGCGTTACCAGGCTATCTGTTTTGACGATATTGCTGTTGTACGAAAAAGTAAAATTTCCCTTTTGCTCGATAGTTTTTAACACTGTGCCTAAACGCATGTTGCTGACATGGACAGATATGTTCTTGGCGAGGATAGATTCACCTTCGGTTGCCCGGCTAATAGCCGGAAGTGTAAATATGATCAGGAAGAAAAGGATATATCTGTGCAAGCTGTACATAAGGTAATTTCGGAATTGGGATGTTCGATTTCGGATTTTTCTGAACTCGAATCCACTGAGTTTTTTAATTATTTAGCTACCTGCTTGTAGTTATTTCAATCCGAAATCGAACATTCGAATTCCGAAATCGGAATTGGTTATTTAAAAATGATCTGCTGGTTTTTACGAACCACCGTGATCTTAAATGTGCCGCTAATAACGTCCAAAACTTCATTAAGCGACTGGCCTTTGAACGTAGTGGTGATCGGTAAACTTTCCAGTGATTTATTGGCTATCACAATGTGAGCATTGTATACTTCGTTCAGGGCCTGCACCACCTCGCTTAACGGGGTTTTATCACATACCAGCTGCCCGGTGAGGTAATAGTTGTACAGTTTGCCCTTGCTCTGTTGTTTAGCTAATAAGCCCTGCTCTCTGGTCACTGTTACCTGCTCGCCAGGGTTTAGGTGGACACTGTTTTGCTTTTTACTTACTTGCACAATACCGGTTTCTACAATCACTTCGGTTTTGCCATTGCGACTTTTGACATTGAATGACGTTCCAACTACCCTAACCGTTACATCATTCACCCTAATTATAAACGGTTTTGTTTTATCGGGACTTACCTTAAAGAAAGCCTCGCCACTTAAACTTACAGGGCGGATGTTACCGGTAAACCGACCTGGATACACAATGGTTGAACGGGTATTCAGGGTGATCACCGATCCATCGGGAAGGGACTGGGTATGTACTTTATCTTTACTGTCTATCCGCACAAATGAAACTGAACCGTTATCGTAAATATGGTTAAAGGTTAACCAGAGTACGGTACAAATTAAAATTACTGAAGCGGCAATACCTATCCACTGTTTGCGGCTCAGTTTTTTGATCATCATGTTGCGAGGGACAGGAGTATTGCTGTTGATACGTTTTTGCAGACGGATAAAAGCATCATCTTTATTCACATCCCGCTCTGCTATCGGACTCTGATCCCAGATCAGTTTAAAATCGACAAAAAGTTTTTTATTGGTTTCGCTGGCTGCCACCCAATCCTCTACCTGTTGGTGCTCGGCAGGCGTAGCTTCGCCGGCCAGGTATTTCACCAGCAGATCATCATCCATATGTATATTGGCATTACTCATGATGCAGCCATCGGGTTAATAAAAATAAAATGATCGGTAAAAACTCCGCCAGTTTATGGCGCATTATTCGGAGGGCCTTACCCATCTGGTTCTCCACTGTTTTAATGGAAAGGCCCATGTAATCGGCTATCTGCTGGTACTTAAGCTGCTCAAAGCGGCTGAGCTGAAAAATAGTACGACATTGCTGCGGCAGTTCGCTCATGGCCGTGTCGATACGTTGCTGAAGCTCGGCGGTCATTACTTTGGTTGATGCCTGCTCTTCTTCGTCTTGCTGCAATTGCCCGGCATAATACACGCCAAAGTTGGTCTTTACCTTTTGGTGTTTTAAATAGTTCAAACTTTCGTTATGCACGGCCCGGTACAGGTATGATTTGAGCGAACCATCGGTTTTAAGATTATCGCGTTTTTCCCAGATCCGGCAAAATACATTTTGTACAATTTCTTCGGCCACTTCATCGTCCTTTAAAAACGTGTACGCATAGGCATGCAAGCTTTTAAAGTGTTCTTTAAATAGCCATTCAAAGGCCTTTTGACTGCCCTGCTTAAGTAAAGTAATAACCGAGCTATCGCTATATTCCACTTTAAAAGGGTGAAAGTTTGCGTTAAAGATAGCTTGTTTGGCGGTCAAATTCACAGGCGAGGGGTGTAATTGTAAAATTCAGGCCAGTTGTATCTGAATAGTGTACAGCGAGTGGTGAATATCAACCTTGCTGCAAATACCATTGGTATATGAGTAAAAATTATAATTACCATCTGGCAGATCTATGCGATACACATGTGGCGACACCTGTTTTACCTGCAAAAACTGTTGAAAATTGTCGCAGTAGATCTGCGCGTTGTCATTTGGTTCATGGCAGTACAGCAACATGAGGTTTGTGCCGATATATTTCTGATCGAGCTGTTTGCTTTTACCGTCGGTCATTGCCTGGTAGCAATCACCACAGGCTTTGGTTTGGCGGTTAGCTTTCTCCTTGCCATTTACTTTACGGCAAATGGTTGAACTGATGAGCTTCCCTTTCTGAAAAACAGATTCCTCATGAATATCTACCTGGATGCTCATAATGAAACGCATTTTTACCTGCGAGATCACTTTTAACGACAGATCATCACCCTCGCGTTTTTGATACAGATCCATGCGCCCTACCACTTTACCGCTGTGCAGTACATTGTATTTGGTGATCTGTTCCTGCGCCAGTAAGCCCGACGAAAAACAAAGCAACGCCAGCAGGGTTGCCGCTTTTTTTAAGGGTATAATAAAAGTTACAGGGGTAATATGTTTATCCTTTAGGGCCGGGGCCAGGTATTTTTTGAAGAGCCAGATGAGTAGAGCAGGTATCATGATGGTAAAATTTAATAGAAATGAAACAACTGTTAGCGATGTTAACTACAGTTATTACAACATATTAAAGATTTACCCCTACGTGATTTCATAATATTTTTACTAATATATAAAAAGTCTATTAATTTAGTAGTTTTTATTTGTTGACTTTTTTCAAATCCCTCTCCTTTGGCTACTGTGTGGACACATCTTTTAATGTGCCCTGTAGGGGCTGAATGTCGGTAGAAGAAGGATCAAAAGAAATTTTTACGTGCCGTAGGTACGTCACTTTTTAACTTCGTGGGGCAAATAATAATGCATTAATAGACCCTAAGTCGGTTAGTGTAGTACCTATGGCACTAAAAGAGGTTAACTTTTATTATTGCTACCGACATTTTGCTCCTCTGGAGCAGCTTTTTTTAACTATTAGTGCATTGAAAAGATGTGTCCACACAGTAGCTCCACGGGAGGGGTGTGGTGGGCTTGAGTGTAAATACAGGGAGGGGTTTAATCAACTCATCTGGTCCCAGCGTCCATGTGATAATTCATTATCCCTTGCAAACAATCCTTAAAACATTTAAGTTTACTATACACTTTAATCACAACAATATGCAATGGTTTGGCAGACGCGAAAGCGATAATGTAGAAGACGACCGTGGTAGCGGCGGCGGTGGCGGTCGCTTTGCATTGGGCGGCGGTATAGTAAGCATTATTGTCCTGGCTATTTATTATTTTACGGGTGTTGATACCTCGCAGCTGCTTAACCAGGTGGCTACCAATAGTCAGCCGCAAACCGAACAGCGTGCCACAGACCCTAATGCGCCCGAAGACAAACAAAAACATTTTGTACGTGTGGTGCTGGCCGATACCGAAGATATCTGGACAAAGATTTTTAGTGATATGGGTAAAACCTACGAGAAACCGCGCCTGGTGTTGTTTACCGATGCCATACAATCAGGTTGTGGTAATGCCAGCGCAGCTACCGGGCCGTTTTACTGTCCGGCAGATGCTAAGGTGTACATTGATCTTTCTTTTTACGACGAGTTACAAAACCGCTTCGGCGCTGCCGGCGATTTTGCCCAGGCCTACGTAATAGCGCACGAGGTTGGTCACCATGTACAAAATCTGCTGGGTACCTCCGCCAAAATGGACGAAGCCCGTAACCGCCTCAGCGAAACGGCATACAACAAGCTCTCCGTAAAACTGGAGTTACAGGCCGACTTTTATGCTGGTGCATGGGCTCACTACGAACAAAATCTCAAAAATGTCCTGGACCCAGGCGATATTGAAGAAGCCCTCAACGCAGCCAACGCCATCGGCGATGACCGACTGCAAAAACAAGCCACCGGCCACATAGAACCCGACAGCTTTACCCACGGCACCAGCGCCCAACGCATGTATTGGTTTAAAAAAGGCTACGAAACGGGGGATGTTAGTCAGGGTGATACTTTTGGGAATGGGGATTTGGAGTAGAGGGGAATATTCTTCCATATTAAAGTGATTACCCATTATCCGACTACTGATCAACCCACTGAACTTGCCCAATTTGAGGAGTAAGAATAGACCGTAATCTTAAATTTTATATGCCGTTCTCAGTCATCAATTAACGGATGTTAAATACTCAATATAAACATGTATTTTTCAAGGTAGAAGATAACCAATCATGAAAGAAGGTCAAACGCTGTGGACTAAAGAGCAATCCATTTTAGCTATCAATTTATATTGTAAAATCCCATTTGGCCAAATGCACTCGCGTAATGCGGATGTTATAGAGTTGGCAAACCTGATTGGCCGGTCGTCAGGCGCAGTAGCTCGTAAATTGGGAAATTTTGCCAGTTTTGATCCTAAATTGAAACAAAGGGGGGTTAGAGGGCTTGAAAATGCAAGTAAGCTGGATAGTCAGATCTGGAATGAATACATGCATGATTGGGATGAGCAATTTATAGAAAGTGAAAAGTTGCTTGCCAAAAAGAAACACACGACAATTGAGAAGTTAAATTATATCGACCTTGATAACTTATCTGAAGTTGATGGTAAGGAGAAAGAACGATTAGTAATTGTAAGAGTAAATCAATCGCTTTTTCGTAAAATGGTATTAACCAATTTCAATAATCAATGTTGTATAACTGGTATTAAACAATCGGAGCTACTTGTTGCAAGTCATATTTTACCCTGGAGCAAAGATAAAGGGAATCGCCTGAATCCTAAAAATGGTTTGGCGTTAAATACCTTGCATGACAAGGCTTTTGATAGTGGCCTAATTACCATTACTGAAGATTTAAGGATTAAGGTGTCATCAAGCTTTTTAAAGAGCAAGGATATACTAAGCATAAAACATAACTTTATTGATTATGATGGTAAACAATTAATTGAACCTCAAAAATTCTTTCCCGATGTTGACTTTTTAAAAACACATAACGAACGTTTCAGAGCATAACTTCACTTATATCCGATTGTCACCACGCGATCATTCCATTAAATTGCCACATGGCAAACATCAAACTCAACTACCTCTATCGTGACGGCTGTAATTATAAAAACCATCATTCCATAATCTTCGCGAATCCGAATGACATCAATATAGCGGAGTTGTTAGACAAGATCTACTCACAACTTATTGATGGCACTTGGTTTTATACCGAACAATGGAACTTGCCCGATTTAAAGCAAGGTGAATTTGACCCGGAAATTGACCCAAGCTGGCACGAGTTTGAAAGTATTGACTATACTAATGAACAACCAACCACCTCTCAAACTCTTGAGCAATTCCTCGCCAACGTAACAATTCCCTGACTCAACCCTCCATCACCTAAAACGCTTTCCCTCCCCGTGTGTTATTTGCTTACATTAGCAACACGCATGAAAAACTACCATTACGCCATATTCTCCATAGTCGCATTGGCGGCTTTGAGTTCCTGTTCGCCGAAGGGGCCTTATGCTTTAACCAATAAGGTATATACCAACAAAACCGATTCGGTGGTGAGGGTGATTGAGCAAACGCAGCCCGCCATGCTGGTGGACAGCGCGGGTGCCAATATTCCCGGCGAGTGGGTGGGTACGGTGAACTTTAACCTGCGTAAACCCAACTATGTGATCATCCATTTTACCGCGCAGGATTCTATACAGCAAACGCTTAAAACATTCACACTCGTAAAACCGCAGGTAAGCGCCCATTATGTTGTGGCTAAAGACGGCAAAGTATACCACATGCTGAACGATTATCTGCGAGCCTGGCATGCCGGCGTAAGTCGCTGGGGTAGTATCAGCGATATGAACAGTTGCTCCATCGGTATTGAGATCGACAACAATGGTCATGAGCCTTTTAATGATATCCAGGTGAAAAGCTTACTGGCGCTGCTAACGCAGCTTAAAAAGGCCTATGGCATCCCGACAAGTAATTTTATTGGTCACCAGGATATTGCCCCGCTACGTAAGCCCGACCCCGGACCTTTCTTCCCCTGGCAATTGCTGGCCGAAAAAGGCTTCGGTTACTGGCGCGATTACCTGTTGGAGGTTCCACCCGATAATTTCGATTATGCAACCGCCCTTAAACTCATCGGTTATGATACCCGCGACCTTACCGCCGCCATCGTAGCCTTTAAACGTCACTTTGTGCAAACCGACGAAACCCCAACCATGACCCAGTTTGATCTGAATATCCTGTACAACGTATATAAAAAGTATTAGCCCCCTGAAGGGGGAACTCTTTGACAGTGGAGCCTATCGGGTAGGTACAGGCTTTGTGGCCCCATAGGGTGTAAACCCATGGTCCATTTTGTATAATTTCTCGTCTTTAAAATAATAAAATTCGGTGCTCTGGTTATCCAGGTAAACGGTTCTGTATATGGAGAGTTCAACACGTGTTGCAGCAGGGTGTTCTCTGGTAAATTTCTGCTCAGATAAGCCCAAGGATATTTGTTGAGTTTTACAGCTCATCAAGAATATGAGCAACAGGATGGATAGCGTTAACTTTTTCATAAAAATAGAACACCTTAATAGACATATACCCTTACTCCAGAAAATAAAATCCCCCTAACCCCCTGAAGGGGGAACTTTTGATGGGCTTGATGGTGGGAATAAAAAAAGCCCGGCTCTAAAAGAACCGGGCCAAGTATGCTAATCAAAAACTCCCCCTTCAGGGGGCCGGGGGGTTATTTCTTCACCCAGCCATCTTTCAAGGTCACCGTGCGGTTAAACACCAGGTGATCAGGAGTGGAGTATTTGTCTAAAGTAAAATAGCCTTTGCGCATAAACTGTATGGCTTTACCCGGTGTTGCATTCGCTAAGTCGGGTTCAATATAGGCCTTGGGCAATATTTGCAAACTGTTCGGGTTCAGGTAATCTTTAAAGTCGCCATCCTCGTTAGATGGATCTTCCACCTGGAACAGACGGTCATACAACCTAACTTCAGCCGTTTTAGCATGTGGCACGCTCACCCAGTGTATGGTCCCCTTTACGTTGATACCGCTGGTATCATTACCCGATTTTGATTCAGGCAGATAAGTACAGTGAATCTCAGTTACGTTGCCATCGGCATCTTTTACAAAGCTGTCGCAGCGGACAATGTAGGCGTTTTTTAAACGCACCATTAGGCCTACACCCAGGCGGAAGAATTTCTTTGGTGGTTCTTCCATAAAGTCTTCACGTTCTATCCAGAGTTCGCGGCTAAACGGAAACTCGCGACTGCCATCGCCCCCTTCAACCTCAGGATTGTTTTCACCGTGCATAATTTCGGTTTCACCTTCTGGATAGTTGGTCAGGATACACTTGATCGGATCAAGCACAGCCATGCGGCGCCAGGCGGTTTTGTTCAGATCCTCGCGGATACAGAACTCCAGCAAACCAACGTCGATCATGTTTTCGCGTTTGGCTACGCCGATGCGCTCGCAAAATTCACGGATACTGGCAGGTGTATAACCACGACGGCGCAAACCACTAATAGTAGGCATCCGGGGATCATCCCATCCCTCTACATGCTTTTCCTCCACCAATTGCAGCAGCTTGCGCTTGCTCATTACGGTATAGTTGAGGTTTAAACGTGCAAACTCGTATTGTTTTGACGGGAAAAGATTGAGCTTTTCAATAAACCAATCATATAACGGGCGGTGAGGCACAAACTCCAGCGTACAAACAGAGTGGGTGATCTTTTCGATAGCGTCTGATTCGCCATGGGCAAAATCATACATCGGATAGATGCACCATTTGTCGCCAGTGCGGTGATGATGTGCATGTTTAATCCGATACATCAATGGATCGCGGAGGTGCATGTTTGGTGATGCCAGGTCAATTTTGGCCCGTAATACTTTAGCGCCGTCGGGGTATTTACCAGCTTTCATATCGGCAAATAGTTGCAGGTTTTCTTCAACAGAGCGGCTGCGGTACTGGTTGGGTGTACCGGGTTCGGTTGGTGTTCCTTTTTGCGCGGCTATTTCCTCGGCAGTACTGTCATCAACATAAGCCAGGTCATTTTTTATAAGGGTTACAGCAAACTCATACAGCTGATCAAAATAATCAGAAGCATATAGTTCTTCGGCCCATTCAAAACCAAGCCATTTAATATCTTCTTTGATACTGTCAACGTATTCTGTCTCCTCTTTGGTGGGGTTGGTATCGTCAAAACGGAGGTTGGTTTTGCCGTTATATTTTTGCGCCAGCCCAAAATTAAGACAAATAGATTTGGAATGCCCGATGTGTAAGTAACCATTAGGCTCAGGCGGAAAACGGGTTAATACCCTGCCGCCGTTTTTACCGGTAGCTATATCTTCTTCAACAATTTCTTCTAAAAAATTCAGTGATCTCTCTTCGCTCATAAATAAAATAGCAATAGCTACAAAAGTAACAAAAATTTTGCCCCTTAGGGGGACAAAGGACAAAAGGATAAAAGAGCAAGGATTTTCTTTTCATATGTGAAACCAATGACGTTCATCGGTCCTTTATCCTTTTGTCTTTGATCTTTTATCCAACCGGAGGGCTCGAAATGATATTGTGGCTTGCCAGTATCCGCATGAGCACATCAACAGAAACATCGCGGGTAATATCAATGCAGAGATTTAACCGCCCCCGAATCTTTACCTGGCAAAAATTGTAATGAAACTCCAGAATTAATCCGCGCAAGCTGCCCGAATTAACAATAATGATCTCATCATCAATTACCTCACAGGTATTGCTGGTGCGATTAAAATAGCTGCGCAAATTTTTGATAAGCCTGTATATAGGTAACGATAGGGTCATATTCAATTCAGGATACTAAAATAGTGTTTAATCTTCGTTTGATGATACTATCTTTTATATATGCCGGCAACAAACTGTTCAATAGAACAAGTAATCGGTTAACCATTCCTGGGATGATCTCTTTTTTACCTTTCAACAATCCGTCAATGGCTATGCGGGCAACCTGTTCGGGTTCTAATATGGTAGCTTTGGATATTCCTTTCAAGGTATTATTCATCACCAGCAGCTCGGGCTTAGTGTTAATGCCGCCGGGACTCAGCAGGCTAAGTCTTACATTTGATCCACATAGCTCCAGCTGTAAACATTTAGTAAAATACCGGATAAATGATTTGGTAGCACCGTACACCTGCTTTTTGGGTACCAGGAACAGGCCCCCTAAACTACCTACGTTTAAAATATAAGAAGTAACAGATGCATTGACCTGTGCCAGGAACAGCCGGGTAAGCAATACAGGCGTGATCACATTCAGCTCTATCTGCATTTTATAAAAGGCAATGTTTTTATCCTCAAACCACGACCAATTGCCCAGCCCCGCATTATTGATAAGCAGGTGCGCTGTGATATGCTGCTCTTTTAATCGGCTAAAAATTTCAGCATAACTTTCGGCATGGGTTAAGTCGATTTCTAAAGGATGAACAGCCACCGCGAAGTTTTTGCGGATAAAGGATGCCAGTTCGGGCAGCCCCGATCCTGGTAAAGCCACCAACACCAGGTTAATGTTCCGGTTGGCTAATTCAATGGCAAATGATTTTCCAAGACCCTCGCTGGCTCCGGTTACAATGGCTGTTAATTGCTGCTGCATAATTGTTCGGATTGATGGTTGCTTATGTCGTCCAAAAGATTCATTTTATCCTTATTGATCTCGTCCTTGATCTCATAATCCTTATTCGTTGATCCACTTAAATAGTTAACTGTTTTACTCAAGCCTTCGGCAAATGGGGTTATGCTATAGCTTAGTTGCTCTATCGCTTTGGCGCTGCTATATTTCTGATCATATTTAAGGCGATCGGCAAATTCAGGTAAAAAGACAGGGGGGATACCTGTAAGCATGGTTTTGAGCCATTGCAACCGACTGTAAAACTGAATAAGTTTTAGCGGTATCCTGATCATGCTTAATTGCTTACCCGATACCTGTTGCAGGGTTTTAAAAAAGTCATTAAAGCTGATATCATGTCCACCTAAAATGTAGCGTTCGCCAATGGCTCCCTTGTTCATAGCGGCTATATGTCCGGCAACTACATCATCCAAAAAAGCGTAATTGGCAACTTGTTCGCCATTGCCAGGGATAAAACGCCATGTGCCCTTTAAATAACCCGATACCATTTTGCTAACCGTATTGCTATCCGTTATCGGCCCTTCGCCATATACCCGTGAAGGGTTCACAATCACTACGGATAAACCTTGTTTTACAAAACTCTGCACTTCCAGTTCGGCCAGGTATTTGGTACGCTCGTAAGCTATCGGGAAACCGGTAATGCGCGGGTCAATTTCGGTCATGGGATGTTTAATAGTTGGTCCCCATACGCCGCAGGTGGAAGTATATACTATTTTCTGCACGTTACAATTTTGGGCTGTTTGCAGTACGTTTCGGGTTCCGGTAACATTGGTTTCATGATAGTCATCGGGGTTGCGGCACCACATTTTGGCCATGGCGGCAGTGTGGTAAACCTGTTCACAGCCTTCCATGGCCCTGGCCAATGTTTGTTTGTAGAGAATATTGCCTAACACCGGTTCGATGTTCGGATGCCTGATCAGGTAGGGATGATCGGTATTGCGACACAAGGCTTTTACCTCATGGCCGGTGTTGGCCAGCGCCTGGGTAAGCTGTTGGCCAATAAAACCAGTTGCTCCGGTAACTAATACTTTCATAATCGTATTACACCCGGATGATCATTTACCCCTACGTCTGAACGCGAAAATATATCTATTCCAAAAAAGTGACCTTCAGATTCTCAAATGCACCATTTGAACAGTTCTCATAAGTAGCCAATAAATTACCTTGCTTCATCTATAGGTTTATAGCATAAAATATTTATTTTTGAAAAAGCGCTCACCACAAACCTTAGTTAACATGAACATACACCAGGATCCCTA
Source organism: Mucilaginibacter sp. RCC_168 (assembly GCF_041355315.1). Lineage (NCBI taxonomy): Bacteria > Pseudomonadati > Bacteroidota > Sphingobacteriia > Sphingobacteriales > Sphingobacteriaceae > Mucilaginibacter > Mucilaginibacter sp. RCC_168. Next base: position 21,885 of record NZ_JBFUPN010000009.1, on the reverse strand, counting down.
CATGAACTTTGCTGATATGGGCCCCGAAGAAATGGGTTTCTTGCAGCAAGCCACCGGGGAACTTAGCGACAGCCAGAAAAAATATTTTTATATGGTTTATAGCAGCAAGCGCAAAAACGCTAACGAAATACTCATTTTTACATTATTGGGTTTTGTTGGCTTTGCGGGGATACATCGTTTTGTTTTAGGGCAGATAGGTATGGGCATACTTTACCTGTTAACCTGTGGCCTGTGTTTCATCGGTACAATTGTTGACCTGGTGAACAATAAATCGCTCACTTTAAAGTATAATAAAGAAATGGCTTATGAAAGCCACCGGATGGCTATTTTAAGCAACTAATATATACCGGTAAATGCTTTATATCCATATTTGTTCATGAAATTAGCTGTACTTACCGCGTACCTGGAAAGCCTGGCGCCATTGGTGTACCAGGAAGATTATGATAATGCCGGCCTTATTGTTGGCAACCCCGAACAGGAAGTTACCCAGGCGCTGTTATCATTAGATTGTACCGAGGCTGTGGTTGATGAGGCCATTGCCACAGGCTGCCAGGTCATTATATCGCACCACCCCATAGTTTTTAAAGGACTTAAAAAATTTAACGGTAAAACCTACGTAGAAAGGGTAGTGGAAAAGGCTATTCGAAGCCGTATTGCTATTTACGCCATACATACCAACCTGGATAATATTATGGGAGGTGTTAATCAACGTATTTGCGATACGCTGGGTTTAAAAAATTGCCGGATATTAGTACCTAAACATAACTTGTTGAAAAAACTGGTGACTTTTGTGCCTGGGAGCCATGCCGATGCTGTGCGTGATGCCTTATTTGGAGCCGGAGCAGGCAATATAGGTAACTACAGTGAAACCAGTTTCAATACCGAAGGTACAGGTACTTTTAAGGGTAACGAACAAACCAACCCGTACGTTGGCGAGCCCGGCACCCGCCACCTGGAAAATGAGGTGCGAATTGAGACCATTTTTCCGGCAAACCTGGAAAGTAAAATATTGATGGCGCTGGTTCTGGCTCACCCATACGAAGAGGTGGCTTATGACCTTTTCCCCTTAACCAATCAGCATCAGCAAGTAGGTTCAGGAATGATCGGCGAATTGGAGATTCCGCAGAACGAAGAATCGTTCCTGTTTCATGTAAAAGATAAGATGCGTACACACGTGATCAGGCATACAGCCTTAACAGGCAAACATGTGAAAAGAGTAGCCGTTTGTGGTGGTGCCGGAGGCTTTTTGTTAAAGCATGCCATATCGGCAGGAGCCGACGTTTTTATCACTGCCGATTACAAGTATCATGAGTTTTTTGATGCCGAAGGAAAGATAGTGATTGCGGATATCGGACACTTTGAGAGTGAACAATTTACGGCGCAATTATTGTATGAAATAATACGGAAAAAATTTCCTATCTTTGCCGTCCGTTTAACAGAAGTAAATACAAACCCCGTCAAATATTTTATTTAATGGAACAAACCGTAGAACAAAAGCTTAAAGCTTTATACGAACTACAAACCATCCACACCAAAATTGATAGAATTCGCCAGGTAAGAGGTGAATTGCCAATGGAAGTTGCCGATCTGGAAGATGATGTTGCTGGTCTTGAAACCCGCATTCAAAAGATCAAAGCTGAGCTGGATGATGTAGAAGATGAGATTGTAACCCGCAAAAACCTGATCAAGGAAGCTCAGGCTAATATCAAAAAATACGAAACGCAACTTAACGAAGTTAAGAACAACCGGGAGTATGATGCCATATCAAAAGAAATTGAGATACAGGGATTAGATATTCAGGTTAGCGAGAAAAAAATACGTGAGTATGGTTTCGAGATCACATCAAAAACCCAGATCTACGAAAAAGCCCTGGCCGATCTGGATGCACGCAAGAGCGATCTGGATGCTAAAAAAGAAGAATTAGGTACCATTACTGCCGAAACTGAAAAAGAAGAAACTGAATTGGTTGCCCAGGCAGAAAAGGCCACCGGAAATATCGAAGAGCGTTTATTAACCGCTTATAACCGTTTGCGTCAAAACGCTAAAAATGGTTTAGCTGTGGTAACTATCCAGCGCGATTCATGTTCAGGTTGCTTTAACCAAATCCCGCCTCAGCGTCAGTCTGACATCCGTCAGCGTAAAAAGATAATCGTTTGCGAGCATTGCGGACGTATCCTTGTTGACGAGCAAATGGCTCTGGAAGCAGAAGAAGCATAAGCTTTTGCTTATTAAATATTGAAAAGGCGCCCCCAAGGCGCCTTTTTTATTGCCCGGATAATTGGTTATCTTGCCGGCAGTAAACAATTACCATGTTAATACCTATATTAAAAAAGCTGTTGCTGCGCGATCTCGAAAAACTTAAAGCCGAGTTGGAATTATACCGGCACGAGCCCAGCATTTGGCTTATTGATAAGCAGATCACGAACACGGCTGGTAATCTTTGCCTGCACCTGATAGGTAACCTGAACACCTATATCGGCGCGGAGCTGGGTAAAACGGGTTATATCCGAAACAGACCATTGGAATTTTCATCTGGCACTATTCCGAGGACCGAACTAATAAAGCGGATAGATGATGCCGCTCAAACGATAACCGCAACATTCGATCAGCTTACAGAGGAACAAATGGCCGATGAATATCCGCAGCAAGTAATGGATGGCAAAGTAAGCACAGGGTATTTTTTAACACACCTGGCATCCCATTTAGCTTATCACCTGGGGCAGGTTAATTATCATCGAAGGTTACTCGATAACTAATGAGCAGGTCAAGGCTCTTATATGCCTGTCTCATAATTGCCACTGTCGTCATTGGCCTGTTATCCAGGCATTTTGCTTTTATACCCTTGTTTATAGGTGATATTCTTTGGGCTTTGATGATTTACTTCATCATGCAGTTTCTTTTTGTAAATAAGTCGGTTAAATTTATTGTTATCGTTAGCCTGTTGTTTTGTTATGCCATTGAGTTCAGCCAGTTGTATAAAGCGCCGTGGATAAATGAATTAAGACACACGCTGTTTGGTCGTCTGGTTTTAGGCGAGGGATTTTTATGGAGCGATCTGCTATGTTATACTGTTGGTGTGGCTTTAGGTATATTGACTGCGGGCTATGTGAATAAAGACAAGAATGATTAATAGTCCATTAATGAGTTTTTTGTAATTGTGTGTGTTCTATTATAAAGATTTTTTTTTGAGTCTGATTAAACATTACCAGGGTCTGTCCATTTGTTTTTGTTATAGTTTTTCCGACAACCACATCGCCATCATTTAAAACTTTATCATCATTCGTATTAACATCTTTGGCTTCTTTTTGAAAGAGAGCATCGTTCGGCATGTTTACAAAACCATGTGCGCAGTTCAGAAAATACTTGTCAACGGTTTGATCGTTAGCAGAAGAATAACTTAATACAAACAATTTTTTGTCACTCATATCAGCCTCGGTATGTTCTTGTATATGTACCCCATTAAGCGAAATGGTTAGTCCGGGGCAATAAATGTGGAGTTTTTGTTTGGCCTCATCAAACAAATGACAAGAGCTTAATGCGCAAGGCAGCATTAATAGAAAGATAAATTTAAAAAAAGTCGTTCTGCGTAAGGTCATGGATTATTTGATTCTGTTTAGCTAAGCTAATAAAATGTCAAGTCAAAACATGCTGGTCTGTTTCCCTTTTTTCGGTACGAATAAAGTATAATCATATTCGGGCATCTCACGGCCCGCCATAAAGCGATTGCAGGCCATCCGGAACATCTGGTGGATTGATTGTGCTATTTTGCCTTCGCCGCTCATACGGCGGCCGAAATCGCTGTCATTTAGCTTGCCGTCGTGGCAGGATTTTATCATGTTTAGCACCTTTTCGGCACGGTCCGGAAAGGCTTTGTATATCCAGTCGCTAAATATCTCGGCAATGCTGCCATTGAGACGTACTATAGTAAAGCCGGCGGCTAATGCTCCCCTGTCGGCAGCGGCCTTAATAATGTTGGGGACCTCATTACTGTTGAGGCCCGGTATAATAGGAGCAGCCATCACTCGTACAGGAATGCCCTTTTCTGACAGTTTTTGCACCACGGCCAGCCTGCCGGTAGCGGTTACAGTGCGGGGTTCCAGTTTTTGACGCAGCTGTTCGTTCAAAGAGGTAATAGAAACATTTACATGCACCAGGTTCATGGCAGCCAGCTCGGTGAGGATGTCCATATCTCGCAGGATAACGTTGTTTTTGGTGATGATGCTTACTGGGTTTTTATATTTTAAAAAGACTTCGAGCAGATGCCGGGTGATCTTGAGCCTCCGTTCAACCGGTTGATAACAATCGGTGTTGCCCGATAACATGATGCATACCGGCTGGTAATTTTTTTTATTAAAATATTGCTCTAAAAGCTCCGGAGCATTGGGTTTGATGATGATCTTACGCTCAAAATCAAGCCCGGCGCTAAAACCATAGTACTCATGACTGTTACGCGCATAGCAATAAATGCAGCCATGCTCACAACCCTGATAGGGGTTTATGGAGTACATGTGGCTCAAATCGGGGCTGTTTGATTCGCTTACTATCTTTTTAGGTGTTTCCTCAAAAAGCTGAGTGGCGATATTTTCCAGCAAAGGCTCATCAATCCCTTCTATATGTTCGGCAACATACTTATTCTTTAAAAATTTGTTGTGTGTGTTTAACTGCGCACCCCGGCCTTTAAAAAAGCCGGTATTCTCATCCTGTTCCATTTAACAAATTTGCTAATATTTTTAGCAAATTACAAATCAATCAGTTTGTTTTTTATGCTGTATAATACCAGGCCTACGCGGCTTTTGATGCCCAGCTTTTCAAAAAGCTGGTCGCGGTAACTGTCAACAGTGCGTACGCTGATGCACATGGTATCGGCAATTTCCTTGTAGGTAAGTTCAGTTCCGGTTAAACGTAAAAACTCAATTTCGCGCGGGTTGAGCTTTACAACTGCAGTTTTATCGTTATTGAAGTTGTTTAATAGGTGCTTGGTGACAAAATCCGGGTAGTAAAGATCTCCTTCGGTTACTTTAAGCAGGGCAGCTTCAAATTCATGCGGTTCGGCATCTTTAAGGAGGTAGCCTTTTACACCCATTTTAACCATGGTAAGTACTTTTTCGGCATCCTCAAACATGGACAGGATAATGGTACGGATGGAGGGGTGGAACTTTTTAAGCCATTGCGCGGTCGAAATACCATCCATCACAGGCATATTGATGTCCAGGATAACAATATCAGGAACCAGCCCGGAAGTTATTTTATCAACCAGTTCCTTGCCATGCGCGGCTTCAAACAGCACGTTATAGCGGTTAAAACTCTCCACCATTGAAGCAATGCCGCTCCTGAAAAGGCGATGATCATCAACCAGGGCTATTTGAATAGGTTCCGTTAGCATAAGTTTCTTGTACGAGGGGATTGAGTGAAAGGTTAATGCGGCAACCATTGCCTGGCGAACTGTTTATAATTGCTTCGGCTCCGATTAACGCCGCTCTGTTCACAATGTTACGCAAGCCCGAGCCCCCCTTATCTTTAAGTAATTCAGGTTCAAAACCAATCCCATCATCTTCGATGGTTAAATTAAACATTTGCGCTTTATAATACAAACTCATTTTAAAGTTATCAGCCTGCGCATACTTTAGGACATTATTTAAAGCTTCCTGAAATATCCGGAACAATACCAGCTCCCGCTGTTCGCCAAGACCATACGGATCGCCTTCAATCAATAATGAAAGGTTAAGAATGCCGCTCCTGTTAACGCGCTCAGCCTCTATTTCCAGTGTTTTTACCAGCCCCATCACACTGATGTGTTCAAAACTTAGGCTCTTGGACAAGTTACGAAGATCACTGATAGATTGGGCAATGAGCTCGCGATTGTCATTTATTCTCGTCTTTTCATTTTCGCCCAGGTTTCTGCCCAATACCCCCAGGTTAAGTTTAACAAATGACAACACCTGGGTAATATTATCATGCAGCTCACGGCTAATGTGGTTAAGCGTTTCTTCCTGGATCTCCATCCTGGTTTTAAGCAGTTCCTGTTGAAAAGATGATTTCAGTTGCTCCTTTTCCAGTACATTTTTATTTTGCTTTTTTTGATAGACTAATAAAAAGCTAACAATAAAAACGCCCAATAGCATGACTATGGCAGTGCCTGCAATTATCAATAAAATAATTTCTTCATCTTTAAATAGCATATCTTAACGGGCTGGCCATACTAATGATTGTTATAGATTAAAAATGTTACAATGTTTTTATAACATTAATTGAACTTGCTTTTTTATATTGATATATAAATGCAACAGATAGTAGCGAATATAAAATAAGACAAGCAATATTCGGTATTACCTGGGCCAATAAGAAAAATTGATAATTTTGTTTGTAAGCCATATAGCTGTAGGCAACATGGTAAAATATAAACGCGAGTGCATAAAATAAGATCCCCGCGGTAGCCCAAAATGGCGGATAGCGTATAATATCCAGGTTTTCGTCAACATTGTCCATCAAATTAAAATAATAAAGACACACCAATACAGTAAGCACGCTGTATTGAATCACCATGGCAATGGTGTTCAGCATGAAAAACCCCTGGATAAAGATCATATCAATGAAAGAAAAGAGAACTATTATAAAAAGTACGATACGGACATTTTTTCTGTATTGTTTTCTTTTATCGAGAGCGCTTATAAAGCGGGTGTAAATAATTATTTCGATAATTGATTCCAGGTTGCTGCACCAGGCATTAGTATGGTGCCATAGCGTCCAATATTTAAGGTTGGCAAACTCATAAATTACAATGAACGCCAAAAATGGAAGAAAAACCTTAAAATTGCGATCAAGCTTTTTGTAGGTATATAAACAAACAAAAAAGGCAAAAAGCTCGAAATAAAAATAAATAGAATCAAGCATAAGATCATATTAAGGCAAATGCTAAATTAAATACTTTAATTTAAAGCAGTTGCCCTTTGATGGATATTGCCTTACCAGAATGTTTAAAAGGTTAATTAGGGGCATGTGGGTGGACATACTCGACCTTGGTTAAAAGGGCCCATAGGGTCTTCAGTGCCCAATGGCCCGATGCCATCTTCCAGTGCATCGGTATGTTCAGTTTCATTTTCACTGGTCCCGATCAATATTGCTGTAGTTTGATTGGGGTAATGGTCATTCTTATGATCATAAGCGGCAAAATGAATTCTTACCCCCGTGGCATGTTCGGGTAGGTTGTTGATAAAGGATTTCAATTTGTCAAGCGATATCCAGACAGACTGCGTATCATTGATGTTGTGCTCTTTGTCAATCAGCTTTTTTCGAGTGGCAGCGTAGTGGTCTACCATTTTTTGGGCGATAGATAAATCGATAGGTTCCATTATTTTTAGTTTTTATTTAATTAAGCTGTCGATTCCAGGATAAAATACAGCCAATGTTGACAGGGGTAGATATATCAGCAAGAAATTACCAGCTTATGTTGGTTGGTGAAAAAACGTAAGTAAGATCAGTGCAAAACCTGTAAATAATACAAGTTACTCAAAAATAGGTTTTTTTTAGAAACTATCCTTATCAGGAGTCAAAAATCAAATTGAGTTTAAACGGCAATCATTTTTGAAACGGATCAGCTTAGTTAGACTTAGGAACTCTTTATTAAAACTACAAGTTGACAGGAAATAAATTAATTGCAGGTCAATACAAATTGCTATTGGATCTCAGAATCAGTTTGGGTTCTTGCAAAGCATATAAAAGCAATGCTCAGGAATGTATATATGTACAGGCAACTAATTTCACAAACTAAATGGGCTATCATAAAAAACTGGTGATTGTTTTTAGCCAATAGGTTATCAAAGGACGCATAATAAAAATAACTGGTCAATGAGTACAAGAGCAATCCCGTCGCGACCAAAAATGGAGGAAAGATAAGCAAATGGGGATACTCGTCGGCATGACTAATTACGTTATATAAATAAATAAATGACATGGTGGCCAATATGATGTTTTGTGCGATAATAGCTGTGGTACCTAAAGTCCAGAAGCTATGTATAAAAAAAATGTCAATAAGTGTTATGGCTATACCAATAACAACAGCCATGTATACTCTCATTTTGTATTGTTTTCCTTTATCCAAAGAGGCTATAAATTGTCCATACACCACCAGTTCGATAATGCCTTCCAAATTATTGCACCAGCCATTTGAATGATGCAATAAAAGAAACTTCTGAAAGAACATGTTGGTAAACTCATAAATAACAACAAATACGAGAAAGGGGAGAAATATTTTAAAGTTGCTATCCAGTTTTTTATAGGCATGCACACAGGTTATAAGTGCAAATAACTCAAAAACGAAAGATAAATAAAACATGAATATTATGAATGATAGTAAAGATAAATGTTATGGTTGATATTATTATTTTAAAACAAAATTAGTGGGTGAAAAGTGAGGCTGTGCATCGCATCACCCAAGCAAAACTGCATTTACAATAAACAGTTGTTTCCGTAAGCAATATTTATAATCGCCAATAATATCTTAGGTATAAATATTATATTAAGATGGGTTGCCGTCGTCCAGTAAAAAAACAAAAAGTTCTTTGGGGCCATGGGCGCCCAGCACCAGGGTTTTTTCGATATCGGCGGTGCGGCTTGGCCCGGTAACGTTACTGATCATGGAGGGTAGCTGGCTGTCATATTTCTTTTTGATGAGCTTAAAGCCATCTTTAAGATCGAGCACCATTTGGGATGTATAGGCCAGCACAATATGCACAGGTGGGTATATGCTCAGGCGCCTGCCTGACATGTTACCGTTTGACAGGAGTATGCTACCATTACGGGCTATCAGGGCTTCGCAAAAGGTAAAACCCACATCTGCCTGTTCAAAATCTTTGTCGGTTTCGTAAAAAGGGTATTCAAAACGGGTGAGAATTTCCTGCAACCTGGGTTCCCAGCAGTATATTTTACGCCAGTTGCGCTCTTCGGCCAGGGTAAGCAGGCTTTCAATAAATTGCACTTCATCCTCACAAAAAACAAACTGTCCGTTAACTGCGGTGAATTGTTCGGCAAACATTACCTCCGGGATCTCTTCGCCAGATGCATAAAGTGGCAGGTCTTCCAGTTGAGGATAGGGGTTATCCCTTTTCTCGAGGAGAGCCTTGCGGATCTTCTTAAGCAGCTTTTCTTTTGATGTGGTAATATCCCTCATGGTAAAAACAGCAAAGCCATCAGCTGGGCTGATGGCTTTATATTAATGATGTATATTAAAGTTTCGGATCTTCGCTGTCAATTCTCGAAAGCTCCGGGTTGGTTAAGCTATCCGGAATAGCATTGTTATCAACATCGGGGTTTAAAGCAGCCTCTCCGTTCACAAATTTATCATAGGTGGTACGTTCATCAAATGGCCGTTTACCCAATATCTCTTCCAGATCTGATTGGAACAGTACTTCCTTCTCTAATAGTTTCTGAGCTATTTTTTCAAGCCCGTCGCGTTTTTCGTTCAATAATACTTTGGTTTTCTGATAAACATCATCAACCAGTTTACGCACTTCGTTATCGATCATTTCGGCAGTGGTATCAGAGTAAGGTTTATTAAACTGATATTCACCTTGTGGATCATAGAAAGAAACGTTACCTACACTGCCATTCATACCATAAATTTTGGTCATGGCGTAAGCCAGTTTGGTGATGCGTTCCAGATCGCTCAGGGCGCCGGTTGAGATTCTGCCAAAAACGATGTCCTCGGCAACACGACCACCCATCGAAACACTCATTTCATCAAGCAATTGTTCGGTGGTATACAAAAACTGCTCTTTTGGCAGATATTGAGCATAACCCAGAGCTGCCACACCGCGCGGAACGATAGATACTTTAACCAAAGGATCGGCATGTTCCAGGAACCAGCCAGCAATGGCGTGACCAGCTTCGTGGTATGCAACAATGCGTTTTTCTTCGGGAGATATGATCTTGTTTTTCTTTTCCAGACCACCAATAACACGGTCGATAGCATCCTGGAAATCGGTCATATCAACCGACTCTTTATTTTTACGGGCGGCAATCAAAGCCGCTTCGTTACAAACGTTAGCAATTTCTGCACCTGCAAACCCTGGAGTTTGGGCAGATAGTTTTTTTGCGTCAACACCATCTGACAGTTTGATCGGTTTCAGGTGAACTTTAAAGATCTGCTCACGACCGATCAAGTCTGGTTTATCAATAGATACCTGTCTGTCAAACCGACCAGGACGTAACAAGGCTGAATCCAGCACATCCGGGCGGTTGGTTGCAGCAAGGATAATAATACCTGAATCGGTACCAAAGCCATCCATCTCCACCAATAATTGGTTCAGGGTGTTTTCGCGCTCATCATTACCGCCAACAATATTGTTTTTACCACGGGCTCGGCCAATAGCGTCAATCTCGTCAATAAATATAATACATGGTGCCTTGTCTTTTGCCTGGCGGAATAAATCACGTACACGTGACGCGCCCACACCCACAAACATCTCCACAAAGTCAGATCCTGAAAGCGAGAAGAAAGGCACTTGCGCTTCGCCAGCTACGGCTTTGGCCAATAAGGTTTTACCGGTACCAGGTGAACCTACCAAAAGGGCTCCTTTAGGTATTTTACCACCCAGATTAGTGTATTTTTTAGGGTTTTTAAGGAAATCTACAATCTCCATCACCTCTTGTTTAGCTTCTTCCAAACCGGCAACATCATTAAAGGTTACCGATACCTGGGCCTCTTTATCAAAAAGAGTTGCTTTTGATTTGCCGATATTAAATATCTGGCCACCGGGACCGCCACCTGAGCCACCTGACATGCGGCGCATGATAAATATCCACACACCAGCAAACAGGATAACCATGATAACGCCCTGTACCAACCAGTTTGATAAGAAGCTTTCGTGCCCTTGTTCGTACTGAATGGTTATTTTTTGATCCTCCGGCATATCTTTCTGAGCATTAGCAACAGATTGCTTCAGGCTTTCGTAGGATGCATCGGTAAAAGTGTATTGAGGACCGTTATTCGTGGTATTAAACAAACGCTGGTCCTTGCCGGCTTTGGCATATTGTGGTTTGCTTAAGCTTTCTTTTTTAATGTAAACCTCAGCTGTCACGAGGTCGCCGCTTTTATAGGCTATCAGTTTTTCAACGTCATTTTGTTTAAGCATTCCTTCAACATCCTTGAAGGTAGTTTGCGTGCCAGAACCGCCGCTTAAAAGGGTAGGTACCAGTAAAAATGCCAAAATAACAATGCCATAAAGCCACATGATGTTAAATTTGGGCGGTTTAGGCGGTGTTTTTTTATTAAGTATTTTCCTGATAGGTTTCGGACTTTCTGATTTATTATCTTTAATATCTTTCATTTCTTTGTTACGAGCTCAAACTTACAATCTATAATTTAAAATTTACAAAGGTTTAGTACATGACTCAAACCGGAGGGTAATTGTGACGGAAGTTTAAGCACTTTTGTAATATTTAATCTCGGCATCACCCCACAGATCTTCTACGCCGTAAAACTCGCGTTTGTCGGTTCTGAAAACATGAACCACAACGTCCACATAATCAAGCAGTATCCACTCTGCATATTCAAGTCCCTCCTTACGCCAGGGTTCCTGTTGCGTAGCTTTAAAAATTTCTTCTTCAATACTATTGGCAATAGCTTTTACCTGTGTTGATGAATCGGCATGGCAGATCACAAAATAATCCGATACCGAGCCCAATATATTCCGGAGGTCTAACCTTATAATATCATTCCCCTTTTTTTCCTGTATGCCATGTATGGCCAGCTCAGAAATATAGGCCGATTGATTTAACACTTTGTTTTTTACCATCAAAAAGAATTAGTTTTGAACGTTCTTGGGTTAAAAATTATTATACTTTGCAAAATAACATATTTTCGGGATTATTTGTTGGTCAAAATTTAGTAACAATTCAACAAGTTGACTCAACCAACACATTCCTTAAAAATTTACTGTCAAATTCCAAGCCATTGCCCGAAGGTACGGTCATTATGGCAGAAAGCCAATACGCAGGCAGGGGGCAACAACAAAATAAATGGCATAGTGAGCCTGGAAAAAACCTTACTTTCAGTATTTTACTGACACCGGTGTTCTTACCCGTCAGTGATCAGTTTGATCTGAACCGGGTAGTAAGCCTGGGGGTTTATGACGCTTTGTATCCTTATCTGGGCGATAAGGTTAAAATAAAATGGCCCAATGATATTTATTATAACGACCGAAAATTGGGTGGGATATTGATAGAAACGCATGTACAAGGCACCCACATCAAGGATGCCATTATTGGTATCGGGCTTAACATTAACCAGGAGAATTTTGAGTCAGGGGCAGGCAACGCTATATCCCTCAAACAAATCTTACACAGGGATTATGATTTAAAAACAATATTGTCAGAAATTTGCAGTCATATTGAAGCATATTACCTTAATTTAAGAGCGGGTAAATTTTTGTTTGTAAGGAATACTTATTTATCCCGACTATATTGGTTAAACGAAGTAAAACCTTTCAGGTCAAATGACCAGGTTTTTGAAGGCGTTATAAAAAACGTAAAAGAAAATGGAATGCTGGTTGTTGAAAATAATAACGGGCAACAAGAGTTTAGTTTAAAACAAATTGAATTTTTAAATAAATAATTAAATGAAGAAAGTACTGTTGGTAATTGTTGCATTAGTGATGTGCGCAGGGGCTTATGCCCAGATCGAAACGCCGGTAAGATGGTCATACGCGGCAAAAAAGTTGAATGATAAAGAAGCAATTGTATTTTTAAAAGCTACTATTCAACCCAGCTGGCATATTTACTCGCTTAATGTTAAGGATGGCGGGCCAATAAAAACTTCGTTTGAATTTACACCTTCAAAGCTATATGCGCCGGTTGGAAAGCCCTCAGAACCGACCCCCGTAACCAAATATGAGAAAGCTTTTAGTATGAACGTAAGCTACTTTGAAAAAGAAGTAGTTTTTCAACAAAAAATAAGTCTTAAATCAGCTTCTGCCGCCAGTGTTACCGGAAAGCTTACTTACATGACCTGTAATGACAAAAAATGTCTTCCACCAGAAGATGTTGATTTCACTATTCCTTTAGGCAAGTAATTTACCTTAAGGAAGATAAAAATGAAACTATTAACTAAGCGTGTTTATATACACACGGCGCTGGCCGTATTGATGGTGCTGATTGTTTTTTGCTCAATTGGTGCGTCACCTGCGTTGGCTTTACAAAAAAGTAAAGCGGATACAGTATCAACGGCAGGAGTACAGTTTACCGATATCCCAACTGCTGCTGATAGCATAGCGATCAGGAAAAAGGCAGCTGATTCTGTAGCGAAAGCCCAGGCAGCGGCAAAGCAAAAGACTCAACAAAAAGCCCCGTCAACCGAAAAGCCAAAAACACTTTGGCAGATATTCATATTTGGGCTGTTAGGTGGATTTACCGCGGTGATATTGCCTTGTATATACCCATTGCTGCCACTAACGGTAAGCTTTTTTACCAAAAAGAGCGGCAGCCGTAAAAAGGCGATAGGGCAGTCAATTATTTATGGGGTTTCCATCATTATTATCTATGTGACCCTGGGTTTGTTGATCTCCATTATTTTTGGTTCCGATGCCCTAAATCAATTGGCTACAAACGGCATATTCAATATATTCTTCTTTTTACTGCTCATTGTATTTGGTATATCGTTCCTGGGCGCGTTTGAGATCACGTTGCCGAGTTCATTAGCTAATAAGCTGGATGAAAATGCAGATAAAGGAGGCCTTGCGGGTATATTCTTTATGGCATCAACACTTGTAGTAGTGTCGTTTTCATGCACAGGGCCAATTATTGGTACCCTGTTGGTTGATGCTGCTTCAAAAGGCGACCGTCTGGGCCCTGCTGTAGGCATGTTTGGTTTTGCGCTTGCATTAGCCCTGCCGTTTACCATATTCGCGTTATTCCCTTCGGCATTAAAAAGCCTTCCAAAATCTGGTGGCTGGTTAAACAGTGTGAAAGTTGTTTTGGGCTTCCTGGAACTGGCTTTTGCCCTTAAGTTTTTATCAAATGTCGACCTGGCTTACCATTGGAACTGGTTCGACAGGGAAATATTTTTATCACTATGGATAGCTATAGGTTTGTTGATGGGGCTTTACCTTATTGGCAAGATCAAGTTTTCGCATGACAGCGATGTGTCTTATCTTTCTATTCCCAGAACTTTTTTAGCCATAGTTGTATTTGCCTTTGTAATTTATATGATACCCGGTTTATGGGGAGCTCCTTTAAAATCCATCAGCGCTTTTCTGCCTCCTGAGGCAACACAGGATTTTAACTTATCAAGCATACCAGGTGGAACAGCCGCTCCTTCATCAGCGCCTGCCGCAGTTGTACCTGCGAGTATCGGCGAAAGAAAATATGCCAGCAACTATACCCGCATAAAAACCCGTGGGCTCGATTCTTGGTATGATTATGACCAGGCTTTACAGGTTTCAAAGGCCACACATAAACCCATTTTGATCGATTTTACTGGCTTTAACTGTGTAAATTGCCGCAAAATGGAAGCGAATGTTTGGTCGGATCCGGAAGTGTTTAGAAGACTTAGAGATAACTTTGTGTTGCTGCAACTGGTTGTTGACGATAAAGCAAGTTTAGATCCGAAAGAGCAGTTTGTATCAACCTATAGCGGTAAAAAAATAACTACCCTGGGAGGTAAGTGGAGTGATCTGGAGGCCAGTCGTTTTAACTCCAATTCACAGCCTTTATATGTGATGCTTGACAGTGATGGCAATGTATTAAAAGACGCAAGAGGCTCCGAAATACCTACCTCTCCGGCGGATTATGATATTGCCAGTTATCTCAAATTTTTGGATAGCGGTATCGCCGCTTTCAAAAAGTAGATTCGGCGTTAAAAAAATAAAATGTAAATTCGCGGCAAGTTTTAAAGCTTCGCCGCGTTTTTATTTAAGGGCCGCTTTAAAATCACTTAAATTTAAATTATTCAATTTTTTAAAGGTAGGGCCCCTAATGCCCATATCAGGATAAAAAATGACGCAGATTAAAAATATCGGACTTTTTACTTCGGGTGGCGATGCGCCGGGAATGAACGCTGCTATCAGGGCGGTTGTACGTACGGCTATATACTATGATATTGCAGTTACCGGTATACGCCGTGGCTATGACGGCATGACCAAAGGCGATTTTATACCGATGAACCGTAAATCGGTTTCAAATATTATACAACGCGGTGGCACTATTTTAAAAACTGCCCGCTGCGATAACTTCAGAACTGCCGAAGGGCGCAAGCAAGCATACGATCAATTACAGAAACATAATGTTGACGCCCTGGTAGCCATTGGCGGTGATGGTACTTTTACCGGAGCGAAGGTATTTGGCAGCGAATATGACATACCGGTAATTGGCTTACCCGGCACTATTGATAACGATTTAATGGGTACCGATTTTACCATAGGTTATGATACAGCTATCAATACGGTTGTTGAAGCTGTGGATAAGATCAGGGATACAGCCGAATCACATGACCGGTTGTTTATTGTTGAGGTAATGGGCCGCGACTCGGGTCTGATCGCCTTGCGTACAGGTATTGCTGCCGGTGCCGAGGCTATATTGATACCCGAAAGTAAAGGTGGTATGGAGGGATTATTTAACCGGCTTGAACATGGCCGTAAAGACAAAACCTCCAGAATTGTCATTGTAGCCGAGGGCGAGGAAGCTGGCGGTGCTTTTGAAGTTGGACGGTTAGTTCAGGAAAAATTCCCGCATTATGATACCCGTATTTCGATATTAGGGCACATACAACGTGGCGGAGCGCCAAGCTGTATGGATAGGGTATTGGCCAGCCGTGTGGGCGCTGCCGCTGTTGAGGCTTTAAGAGATGGCCACCGGAATGAAATGATAGGTATTATCCATAACGAAATAGCTTACACGCCGTTTGAACATGCCATTAAGCATCACATCGAAATTAATCCAAACCTGTTAAAACTGGTTGAAATATTGTCGATGTAAGCTTTAACCTTCGTGGTTATTTTCCTGTGAAAGTGTGATCAACAATCAGACGTATCACATCGTCAATTTCGGTACTTACAATTTGCAGGTAATCAATAATTTGTTTGTTTTCGGGATTGTTAGGATTCTCCCGGTCCATAATATTAATTAATCCCAGCATACTGGCAACGGGCCTTCTCAGCTCATGCGAACTAAGGGAGGCAATATTGCGCATCCGCTTGTTTTGACTAAGCAGTTCTTGCTCGGTTTTAAGTCTTGCCGTAATATTATGTGCAAAACACCCAACACCTTTAATCTCGCCGTTGGAGGCATAGATGGGATTAAAATTCACCTCATAAAAAGCTGGGTTTTTTGCTTTTTCATCAACACTTTCCACTACAATAGTATAATTCTCACCTTTTAACGCCCGCTCATAATAACTTGCCCATTCGTCAATTATTTCCTGGGTGTAACCCATTTTTGCATAGGAAAACTCGCCTTTTTCTGGTGCAATGCCGGTCATGGCTTTTATTTGTGCTATGTAGGCATTGTTCATATAAACATAACGGCTATCCCTATCCACCGACCATATTTTATCATTGGTGTTATTGATGAGCGCCTCCAGGTTGTTTTTTGTCCATAAGGCCTCCTCCTGTGCACGCATCTCGTAGGTGACGTTTTTGGCAAATACGGTGATACCTTCGGCTGAGGGGTAAACTGCCGTGCGGAACCATTTGTTCAGCGAGGCTAAAAACACCATGAACTTTACACTTTCCTGTTTATCGCGCGCATCGTGATACGCTGTTTCGAAGGGACTGCCTATAAGTTGTGGGAAAACGTCCCAGATCACATTACCCAGCAGCTCAGCGCGGGGCTTGCCCCATATTTTTTCAAATGCCGCATTTACCCGTACAAATTTCCATTCGTTATCAATAATAAAGAAGGAGTCGGTTATGCTTTCAATAAAAGTATCGAGTTTTTGTGCGGTATCCTTTATCTCGGCTTCAATTTTAATTTTTTCTGTTACATCGTGACCGATGCCCTGTATTTCGCAAACTTCGCCACTTAGGTTTACAATTGATATCAGTTCCCATTCGATATCATGCAGGGTACCATGTACATCGGGTTTTTTATGGAGTAGTGAAACAACTTTGCCGGGATTGTTCAAGCATTCAATAAAAGCATTTTCGCAAAGGTAGGCCTCTTGGGGTATGGTGCTTATAGAAAAGTGTTTGCCTAAAAGGTCCCTGGCTTTATAGCCAAAGGTTTTCAAATATTGGCGGTTAATAAAGGTATAGTTTCCGCTGATATCTATCCGTATCAAAAAGCTGGTTTGCGAATCAATAAGCGAATTTAAAAATTGATGGCTAAGCCCCGCATCGGTTGGCGGAGCTGTAATGCAACTGCTTTTAACCGGTGTTTCCCTAATATTACTTAATAATATTTTATGCCCGGTGGCCTCATCAATAACGATACTCTTTTTATCGGTAATGTTTTTTGTGATTTGCTGAGGCGTGGTTATGTGGTAGTTTAATTCAATGCTGCTGTTTTCGGCAAGATTGTTAATAAGGGATCTTATGCAGGCAAAACTCTCTTTGTCGATCAGTTTATCCCAAAGGTCGTTGTCCTGATGCAGCTCCCGGGCGGTTATGCCCAAAATAGTATCAATACCCTGACCGATGAACAGGTACTTTTGCTCATGAATATCATAAGCAAGCACACAATCGATTGAATCAATAGTGATGGCGGTATGGCTTAACATACTTTAAATTAATGATAGGGGGGCTACCATTTAAATATAGGATATTTATTTCAAAGTCTGTTCATCTTATTCATGTAATAATTTAGTTGCCACTTCATTCCAGCTGTTAACCCGTTCAAAATCGTTGATTAAAAGGTTGTGGGGCGAGGTAAATAACAGCTTGCGTCCTTTAAAAGTTACAAAGTTTTTAATCCGGTCGTCAATCATGATATCAACATCGAGGATCTTGTGGCCGCAGAAAATAATATTGGTCCAGGAAATAAAGGGAAAGTGCTCGTTAAGCCACTCCAGCTTATCTTCAAGTGAATATTTAAATTCCATAGCAGCCGACGCGATGTACACGTCGTACTTTTCGTGCAATGCCTTTACCACTTCCTGGCAACCGGGCATTACCGGCAGATCACGAAAGAAACCTTTTTCATTGATATACTGCCGCAGGCTTTCGCTCAGATGAGGAGGCAGTATTTCTCTGAATTCCTTACCATGCATATCGCCCAGCGATATCTTAGTTTGATGACGTTCATCATACAGGGTGATAAATTTGGCAATGGTATCGGCCATTACCTCATCCATATCAATAGCTATGCGTAATTTTCTGTTTAAGCTCATGGCCCTGAAATTGCGATTTTTTTCAATTACCCCATAGTAGCTTTAGGTTAAATAAATAATTAATTACAAGGGTTTTAATTTATTACAAATAATTTATACCTTTGCATCCCCGCAGAAAGTACTCCGGGGACATGTTGAATACATAAAAAGAAAAAATGGCAACTAAGATCAGACTGCAAAGACACGGTAAAAAAGGCAAACCTTTTTACTACATCGTAGTAGCAGATGCCCGCGCTCCACGCGACGGTCGTTTTATTGAGCGTTTAGGTTCATACAACCCAAACACCAATCCTGCAACTATCGACATTAACTTCGACAAAACTTTAGAATGGGTTAACACAGGTGCCCAACCTACTGATACTTGTCGCGCTATCCTTTCATACAAAGGTGTGCTTTACAAAAAACACTTAGAAGGTGGTGTTAAAAAAGGTGCTTTAACCGAAGAACAAGCTGCAGCTAAATTTGCAGAATGGACTGAGCAAAAAGACGGTAAGATCACTGGTAAAAAAACCAGCTTACTATCGGCAAAAGACGAAGCGCGTAAAGCTGCTTTGGCCGCTGAAGCTAAAAAGAAAGAAGATAAAGCTGCTGCTATTGCTGCTAAAAACGCTCCTGTTGCTGAAGAAGTTGCAGAAGAGGAAGCTCCGGCCGAAGAAGCTGCTGCTGAAACAGACGCTGCTGAAAGCGCAGAATAAATTTTTTAAACAGATTTTAAGAGTCAAGAATCAAGAGCCAAGACAAGAAATTCATTGCAGTTTCTTGCTTCCTGACTCTTAATTCTTGACTCTCTTTTTTTTATGAAAACCGAAGATTGTTTCCGGGTAGGTAGTATATTAAAAACCAAGGGCCTTAAGGGCGAGATGCAGATATATGTTGATTTTGATAGCCTGGATGCCATTAAGTTTGACGCCTTATTTGTGGATATTGCAGGCAAGCTCATTCCATATTTTGTTACATCTATCAAATACCTGCAAAAAAACAACGCCTATTTATACCTGGAGGATGTGGATGCCATTGAAAAAGCAGCCCTGCTGGTAAAAAAAGACATCTATCTGCCCAACAAGCTAAAGCCGAAAAAGAAAAAGGCCGAATTTACGCTGAACGATGTAAAAGGCTTTATTGCCGTTGATGAAACCCACGGCGAGCTGGGCGAGATACTGGAAGTGCAGGAATACCCGCAGCAACTGATCGCTATAGTTCAATATAAAAACAAAGAAGTAATGTTCCCACTTAATATTGATATTATAAAAGGTATCGATGTAGAAGGCGGCGAAATTTATGTGGATCTACCCGTAGGTTTGCTGGATGTTTATTTGTCTGAATAATTCTTTTGTCATCCTTGAGCGTAGTGAAGGATCTCCTTCAAGCGCAAAGCTGATGATATGTAGGTGCAGAAGATTCTTCACTACGTTCAGAATGATAATCTTGTTTTTTTAACCAATGCCTGTGTCCTCACAGGCATTTTGCGTTTACGGAAATTCAAAAATAAAATGTCAAATATATTTGACATTTGTAAAGTTTATTTTACATTTGGTAAATTAAACTTTACAATTATGAAATCACGATTCTTATTCCCGTCTTATTTTCGAGTAATTGGATACCTATGTTTTGTGGCCGATATAATAAAGGCTATGCTTTTAAAAGTATTCTTCGTTGGAGGTTTTACTCAGGAACCAGGGGCTCAGCTAAATATTGGTATGATAGTTACTAACGATATTAACATATTGATCGTTGTTATTGGTCTTTTGTTTATTGCTTTTTCGAAAGAGAAAACGGAAGATGAGCATTTTGCACAGCTGAGGTTAGATTCGTTGCAATGGGCTATCTATATAAATTATCTCATTTTTATCCTCTGCGTTATTTTTATAAATGGTTTTAAGTTTATTGAAATAGTTGCTTATAACGTTATAACTCCCTTGATTTTTTTTATAATTCGTTTTCGATGGGTTATTTTCCGGCTTAATCAATCCCTAAAAGCGGAAAAAGCAAGATCATGAAAAACAATATACGCGTAGAGCGTGCCATCAAAAATATAACCCAGGCCGATCTGGCCGACCAAGTAGGGGTGTCGCGCCAAACCATCAATACTATCGAGAGTAATAAATACGTACCCTCAACCGTGCTGGCCTTAAAAATTGCCCGCATATTTGGAAAACCGGTGGAAGAAGTGTTTATATTAGAGGAAGAAGATTAAAAATCAGTCCATTATGCAAAGCAAGCCAACCTTCGCTCCGCAATTGGTTATTCCTAATGGCGTAACCGATATCAGTTTTTATATCAAAGCTTTTGGCGCTGTTGAGCTGCGGCGTTTTAGCAATGATGACGGCACTATCCATGTATCGGAACTAAGTATAGCCGGAACATTGTTTCATCTGCATGAGCAAACACTGCACTCATCGGCTGTTAGTCCGGATAAATATCATGCTACCACGGTAACTATCGGTCTTTTTGTGGATGATGTGCATGCAGTGATGGCGCAGGCCGAAGCAGCAGGAGCCATTATAAGGTCGCCCGTGCAGGATTATGATTATGGCTACCGTCAGGGCGAAGTGATTGATCCATTCGGACACCACTGGTTGATTGAAAAAGCTATTTGATTTTGATAAGGAATGGAATGATTAAGGAGAAAGATCAAAAGGAACGCTACTTCCCGGTTCTTGATTCTTTTTTCTTGTTTTCTATCCACTCATCTGCACATCTGAAATCCGCACATTGATTTACTATCTTTGCACATGCGTTTTGATATCATATCTGTTTTGCCCGATCTGCTGGTAAGTCCGTTTGCACATTCTATTTTACAGCGTGCCCAAAAAAAAGGTATTGCCGAAATCCATGTACATAACCTGCGCGACTATGCCACCAATAAGCAAAAAAGTGTAGATGATTACCCTTACGGTGGTGGCAGTGGCATGGTGATGACGATACCGCCTTTTGCAGCCTGCATCGAAAAGCTGAAAGCTGAGCGGGAATATGATGAGATCATCTTCATGTCGCCGGATGGGGAGCGCCTGAACCAGGCCATCGCCAACCAGCTTTCTATAAAAGGTAACATCATTATTTTATGCGGGCATTATAAAGGCATCGACCAACGCATCCGTGATATTTACGTTACCCGCGAAATTTCCATTGGCGATTATGTATTATCAGGCGGCGAACTGCCGGCTGCTGTATTAGTAGATGCTGTAGTACGCTTAATACCTGGTGTGCTGAGTGACGAAACATCAGCCCTGAGCGACTCCTTCCAGGACGATATGCTTGATGCGCCGGTTTACACCCGCCCCGCCGACTGGAACGGCCACAAGGTACCCGACATCCTGTTGAGTGGCAACACTCCCGAAATTGAGAAATGGCGTTTTGAACAAGCTCTCGAACGCACCAAAACCCGCCGGCCAGATCTGTTGGAGTAGAAGAATCATATAAATAACGTCATTGCGAGGTACGAAGCAATCTCTATGCTATACAGAGCCGATAGCTAAGTGATGAACTTGTATTATTGACCTGCTTATGTAGAGATTGCTTCGTACCTCGATTTCTATGATCTAAGCAACTAATTTGAGATAATTTTTTTC
>NZ_JBFUPN010000090.1:0-509 GCF_041355315.1 Mucilaginibacter sp. RCC_168 | reverse complement strand
AGACTTGATACCATTGATACTTCTGGATAGTAAATGAGAAAAGTTAAGTTCCTGTTTAATGAACTTGAAAAACACTTCGATATCCCACCGTTTTTTATACAGTCCAGCAATCTCATGAGCTTGAAGATCAAAGATATTACTCAGGAAAGCAAGGGTTGTATTATCAGGTTTGACCGCCTCGATATAGCGATAAGCATTCTTTGTCTTTTTGCCGTTCCTGTTATATAAGTAAACCTTACGGTCTGCTATCAATTGTAATCCGTTGGCTTGTGGATTGGCTTCGGGTAAGCTGTTTTCTTCGATAACTACACTTCTCGGGTTAGGATTGACCCGGGTAATGAAACTGATACCCTGGTCGAAAAGCTGGTCATAAGCATCCCTTGACTGTAAGCCGGCATCGACAACAACAATACATTTATCCGATATAGGACAGTTCAGAATAGCCTGTTTCAAAGCCACGTTTTCGCTGTTAAACGTAGCTTCGTGATGAAAGGACACATATTCAGGTA